>DAOTTR010000571.1:0-1702 GCA_034437715.1 Caldilineaceae bacterium | reverse complement strand
TTCCACTCGCTATCGAAACAGGGCGAACCGGAGGAACCAGGCAGCGTATCTGTGAGGTATTGCACCCGATTCTCATCGACATAGACGATCAGGTTGTCGTAGAGGGCCACCTGTTTGGGTCCGCCGGCGGGATGTTGAATAATATTGATCCAGTCGTCTTTCTTGGGCTCGGCCTTGACGAGGGGCAAAGCGCCCCAGTTCTCGTTGGGGTTGCCCTGAACGCGTACGGCGGTCCAGTCATGCTCTGTTCGGGGTGAGGTGGCAAAGCCGGCTTCCGGCGCTAAGCGGTATTCCACGATTGGGGCGTCGAGCAAGGCGGTCGTTCGCTGAAAGTTGCACTGGATTTTGACCTGGCGCGCCACATCCGGGCTGGGGATCACATGATTGTTGGTGATCAACACATTATTGTGGGTGAGGAACCCAGTGCCGCTCTCACCGCTGGGTAATTCGATACGCACCACCGAACGCGCCTTTTGTGAGCCGACATCGAGAAAATGAATGGGTAACAGCGTGCTGCGTTTGCCAATAATCTTCTCCAAGGTAGCCGGATCGCTGGAGCCACTCCAGGCCACACCGGTTGCAATATCAACACCAGCGACCCCCGTCAAAATGCCGGCTTTGGCAGCGTCTAACCAAGCTTGTTCGGCAGGATACTCGGCTTGAGCCACTGCAACCACCGCACCGACGGCTTGTTGATGGTCCGCATGGGTGAGGATGTTAAACCAATTGGTAACCGGCTGGTTGTCAAACGCAATATACCTTGGCTTGAGCCCCGCCTCTTGCACCACGCGTCTCGACTCAGCCACGGTGTAGTAGCGATCAGCAAACCAATCACGTAGATGAGTCAGATTTTGATTCCAAGCCATAGGAATCTCCTTCGGGATCTGTTTATGGTGTAATTGTCATCAAGCATAGGTCTTACACCCTACATAGTACAACTCCTACAAACGTAAAACGATTACGCATGTCTTTAGGAGAAGTCACAAGAATTAGCATCACGCATAAGCTAACACACTTTATCTGATCGAGCGCTCACACTTCTCTATCATCTATCTAATTATGGTAATGATCCAGCCACCCAATCTTCTTTTTATCCCAGTTACTCCAACGGCGTAATCCCATGCTTCGTGCGCAGATCGCGCAGCGACCAGCGCATAAAGGACATCGGGCTGTTGCTCTTGGTCGCCAGCGCTTCAAAGGTAGCGGCTTTCTGCTTGCCCAACGCACAGGCTTCGTCAAAGGTGCCTTCGCTCAGTTTGGTGGTCTCCAAATAGTGCCATTGACCGCTCTGCTTGCCTGTTTCCCAGGCGACGAGCGCGTGGCCAGGGATAATGACCAGCGCCGGGTTGAGTGAGGCGGCTTCGAGCAGGCTGGCAAAAAGCAGCACGCCGTCGATACAATTGGCCTGTTGCTCGGCCAAACTCTGGCGGGGCAGGCGGACGCGCTGGGTACGGGCGCTCTGCTCGGGATTGAAGTTGATCGTCGAGTTGACGTAAGTCACATCGGCGTCGGCTTTGAGCGCGTCAAAGATGGCGCGTACCTGCGGCTCCACGGCGCGGTCGGCTTGATAACCGAACAGTTGCTTTTGCGGATGGCGCGCCGCCACCTTGCGCAGAAACTGCATCACGCTCGGTTCATTCGGCGTCACAAAGGCGCCCAGCTGTCTCTTATACACATCTCTGAGCCCACGAGACTAAGGCGA
>DAOTTR010000570.1:0-2247 GCA_034437715.1 Caldilineaceae bacterium | reverse complement strand
TGAAAACGGCTTTTGAGATAGTCTGCCGTCTGGTATAGCTGGGTCATCGTGCTGGATCCTTCTGAAATAGAGCTGTAAAATCTCGTTGAATGAGTGTAGCTTATTTGCCGCCATAGTAGACCAGTCGCCCCGACACACGGAACAAGACCATTGTAAAGGCGATCACGATCAGGAAAAGCATCCAGGCTTGGGCCGACGCATAGCCAATCTTGAAATATTGAAAGGCACTCTGGTAGAGGTAGATCGACATCATCAGTGTCGAATCGGCGGGGGAACCGGTGCCGCCGGTCATGATGAAGGCTTCGGTAAAATATTGAAACGCGCCAATCAGGCCGGTAATCACATTAAAGAGAATCACCGGGCTGATCATGGGTAAGATCACAAACCAGACCTTTTGGCCCCAGCGTGCGCCATCGAGTTCGGCGGCTTCGAGTAATTCACGCGGCACATCTTGCAACGAAGCCAGATAGATCACTACCGCGCCGCCTACGCCCCACAGGCTCATTAAAATCAGCGCCGGTTTGGACCATTGGGGGCTGCCCATCCAGCCTGGCCCTTGAATGCCGACCAGATCGAGCAGATAGTTGACCACGCCGTTGATCGGATCAAACATCCACAGCCAGACAATCGCCGTCGCCACCACTGGCGTAATGCTGGGTAAAAAGTAGAGGGTGCGAAAAAAGGATAGGCCGCGCACCCGGCTATTGAGCAACATAGCCAACCCGATACCGACCAAGGTTCCCAACGGCACCGCGCCCAATGCATAGTAGCTGGTGTTATAGAGTGACGTGAGAAAGCGCGGATCGTCAAAGAGATTGATGTAGTTGTCCAGCCCGATCCACTTGGGCCGGTCCAGAATCGGGTAAAACGTAAAGCTGTAATAGAGCGAGGCAAAGAATGGATAGACACGAAATGCGAAAAAGCCGATAATCCACGGCGACGTAAAGAGCAGGCCGTTGAGCAGGGCTTTGCGCTGACTGCGACTGAAGGTGTTTCGTTGCAATTGCTGGACCATAACTTATCCCTTTAGACCACTCAAGGCAATACCTTCGATAAAGGTACGCTGGGCAAAGAAAAAGAGCAGGATGATCGGCAACACGCTCATACAGGTGGCCGCCATGATCCAGGCGAAGTTGGAAAAGCCATAGCTGGCGCGCATATTCGCAATGCCCAGCGAAATGGTGTAGAGCGCTTTGTCATTGATATAGATCAGCGGGCCAAAATAATCATTCCAACTCCCAATAAATTGAAAGAGCGCGACCACGGCCAAGGCAGGGCGCGAGAGTGGCAAGATGATCTGCGAAAAGATGCGCAATTCCGACGCGCCATCGACGCGCGCGGCGTCGGCCAGTTCTTCGGGCAGCGACATAAAGAATTGGCGCAGGAGAAAAACAAAAAATGGATTGCCAAAAAAGGTGGGCACGACCAACGGCAAATAGGTGTTGATCCAGTTGAGCTGTTTGAAGATCAGGTAGAGCGGAATAAAGGTGACAAAGCCGGGCAGAATCAACGTTGCCAGCAACATGCCAAAGAAGAGATCGCGCCCCGGCCAGCGAATGCGCGCAAAGCCATAGGCCACCAGGGCATTCGAGGCCACCGCACCCAGCACCGAGGGAAACGCTACCAACATGGTATTGCCCAGAAAGCGCGCAAATTCGGCCCGGCGAAAGGCTTCAAGATAGTTGTCCCAGCGAATTGGATCAGGAATCCAGATAATCGGATAGACGGCCAGCTCATGGGCATTTTTGAGCGACGTGGAAATCATCCAAATCCACGGCAACACAAAAAATGCACCAAAGAAAATCAACAACAAATATTTGCTCACGGTGCCGAGCAAACGCCAATTACGCGCCGCACCGGCACTGGCGTGCGGCAAGCGCGGTTCGGCTGCCATGAGATCGAGTGGAGCAGTCAACAGAAACTCCTTCTAGATTGCTCCCACAAGCGTGATGGAAGACCCACGCCTGTGGGCAAACTATGCTAGTACAGTTGGGCGTAGATACCACGGCAGTTAATCAGGCACGTTACTCGTGTACATCATGGTAAAAATAGGGTACCTTATTTACGCCGGGATCTACTAGATCAATAGTAACTATTCAGGCACCCCCACCCAACCTCCCCCAGTTTGGGCTTAGCTTTACCCACATGTATTGGTGAGCAAAAGGGAAGTGCATTCAAGGAATGATGCAGAATAAGCATGGTTTTACCGAATTTTGCTCGACTTTGCCGAAATCGGCTCATTTCAAC
>DAOTTR010000569.1:0-43269 GCA_034437715.1 Caldilineaceae bacterium | reverse complement strand
GTTGGTATTGCTGGATTGGGATGCGGCGGGCACTGGGCCCGTGGTGCTAGAGGCGGGCTATCCCTTGCTGGTTGTTTTTCTTACGGAAGCGTTGCACTTACAGCGTGAACAAGCGGTGGCTTTTTATCGTGGATACTATGGGGCCTATCGACCAAGCCCCGTTGAACAGGGTCTGCTCTTTCGCGCGGCGTTGTTGCACGCGTTGCGCTATATGGCCTTTGCCAATCAGCCGCAACGGTGGGCACGCATTTGTTATGCGGTTGCCCACCGTGACGATCTGCTTGCTACGGTTTTTGATTACTCGTAGATTGATCAAAAACTGTAGAGCCGATGGCTGACTGTCATACCTCTATCTCTATGTTGCGAGCTATTCTGTGGCTGCAGGCACTGCTGCCGTCTCCAATAGCGGCGCGCTGCTCTGTTCTAGGTAGTGAAAAAAGTCGGCATTGGCAGGGATCACCAAGCTATCGCCTTGTTTCAAAATCTGCGAATAGGCATCCAACCGGCGTGAAAAGGCATAGAATTCCATGTCCTGGCCTAGTGCTTCGGCATAGACGCGAATCGCTTCGGCTTCCCCCTCACCACGTAAGATCTGGGATTCTTGATAGCCTTCGGCCAAGATCACCGTGCTGTCGCGATCCGCTTTAGACCGGATAATATTAGCCTGTTCCTCCCCTTCGGCGCGGAAGAGCGAAGATTCACGTTGGCGTTCGGCGCGCATGCGGCTAAAGACACTCTGTTCCACTTCCTCGGGCAGGTCGGCGCGCTTAATGCGTACATCTACGACTTGAATGCCAAATTCTGCGGCCTTTTCACTGGCTGAAGTCGCAACGCGCTGCATAATATTCTCGCGTTCCATGCCCACCACTGAGGCAAAATCTGTCGTTGCTAGCTCGCGCCGGATCTCGGAGAAGACAATGTCATCCAAGCGGGCACGGGCTCCAGCTTCGGTGCGTACCGCCTTGAAAAAGAGGAGCGGGTCGATAATGCGCCAGCGGGTGGCGTGATCGACCACCAGCCGCTTTTTTTCGGCGGTCAGATACTCTTGGGAAGGTGCGTCACTGGAGAGAATGCGCTTCTCGAAGTAGACGAGATTTTGGACAAAGGGCAACTTGAATGACAAACCTGGGGCTTGGACTGTGCGGATCGGATCACCAAATTGCAGAACGATCACCTGCTCTACCTCTCTGACGACAAAGAGGACTTGGGCACTAATGAAAATGGCCACAACCGCTACAATGAGCAGCACGGCACCTAGCGCTTTTGCACGTGAGTTTTGCATCTTATTCGTCTCCTTCTAGGGCTTCATCGACAAGTGCTGGGGCAGGGGCTGGCGCGTTGGACGTTTGTAGATCGCGCAGGGGCAAGAGGGGCAAGACTTGGCCGCCAAGCGCATTGCTATCGAGTATGGTTAGCTCTACGCGCTGCAAGATCAATTCTAGCGCCTCGATGTGCATCCGCTCGCGGGTCACATCTGGTGCCAGGCGATAGGCTTCTAGAATACTCAAGAAGCGGTCGGCATCACCGGTTGCCTGTAACACACGTTGCTCCTTAAACGCAGTGGCTTCTTCAATGAGCTTTTGCTTATCGCCACGCGCCCGCGGCACAATGTCGTTCTGGTAGGCTTGGGATTCGTTGATCAGCCGCTCTTTGTCAGCCAGAGCGCGCACAACTTCTTGAAAGGCATCGCGCACATCCGCTGGCGGGTCGGCCACCTGGAGCCGCACATCGGTGATTTGAATGCCAGTTGTATAATCTTCCATCAGTTGCGCGAGAAAGACGCGGGTCTCATCCTGCACACGCGCCCGCTCTTCGGTAATGACGGCATCGATTGTCATCCGCCCGACGGTGCTGCGTAGCCCGACTTCGGCACTAGTGAGCAACACAGCTTCCGGATTCTGGACATTAAAGACAAAGGCGCGCGAGTCGGCAATGCGGTATTGGATCAGCAGCTGAACCTGAACAATATTTTCATCGGCGGTCAACATGAGCGCCTCATCCAGAATATCTTGACGACCGGCATCTGACGACCGGACACCAATCTCGGCGCGGCGAATGCTCGACACATCGACAATCTCTACCTGCTGAAATGGGCGTGGTAGATGATAATTGAGGCCAGAGGTGGTTATACTGGTAAAGCGCCCAAAGGTTTGGACCACCCCTTCTTCGCCTGGATCCACAATGTATACACCCGTGCCTAGCCACAAAAACAAGGCCACGAGCAAGACGATAATGTAAAAACCACCACTACGATTCGATGCCCACTGCACAACCTCCTCAAGCGATTGTGGAATTTGTACAGTGTTGGTCGATTCATCTTTGTAAAGAGACAATTTCCCCCCTTTTTGGATTTTGCTTATATACTGTCAACGCTTTCGGTACCTCTTTATGCTGCCCGTGAATATATTAGGAATATAGATAGATCATGTAACGCTTCAGTCAAGTGCCGCCACGCTGCCGGAGGAGGTCTAATCCGATTGACTCTACAGCGTCCCCAGAACATTGAAAACATGGAATGTAAGAAAATGTAAGAAGAAGGTGATATATTTACTCTAACAGATTGAGCACTGTTAAACAGTAATCCTCAAAGCATTTTGGACGCTAGTTGCCAATGCCTACAGGTTCAATCGTCGGCAAAATAAGCGTGGCATAGGTGTGCTTTCATCGCACTCTACCCTATCCAATGCCGCATAATTTCCCTGTAACGGGATCTGGCTTGGGTAAGCATTTCCAGCTAATTGACCAGACGTTGTGGGGGGTGTATACTATGCGTACCCCGCGTTCACCAAATTATTTGGTTGGTTGTTATAATTTGTTGATGTTGATAGATATCATCCAAGTCACCATCTGCGTCCCATCGGCATAGCCACGATCATGAAATTTCTTGTTGCGCAACTGCTCTATTTCTTGAGCGATCGGCCCAGCCGAGTCAATATGATTGCGCTGTCGCGATTTCTGGCGATTCTGGTTGGACTGATGCTCTTCTACAGCATACTCTTTCACTACCTGATGGCCTACGAAGGTCGTCAGGAGAGTTGGATCACAGGCTTGTATTGGACGCTGACAGTCATGTCCACGCTGGGCTTTGGCGACATTACCTTTCACTCCGACTTGGGCCGTATCTTCTCGATTGTGGTGCTACTGAGCGGCATTGTCTTTCTGCTGGTACTGCTACCATTCACGTTTATTGAATTCTTTTACGCGCCGTGGATGAAGATCCAGGAGGAGTCCCGCACCCCCACCAGCCTGCCCAAGCAGACCACTGGTCACGTCATTATTATCCAGCATGACGCCGTGACCAATGCACTCGTTGAGAAGCTGACCCAATATCATTATGAGTATGTGCTGCTGGCACCGGATCTGACCGAGGCCTTGCGTCTCTATGCGCTGGGCTACAAGGTGGTGCGTGGGGATCTGGACGACCCCGAAACCTATCGCCGTGTACGCGTAGAGCAAGCTGCGCTGGTCGCTGTTACGGCCAATGATCGTGTCAACACCAATGTGGTTTTCACCGTGAATGAGGTGAGCGAAAGTGTACCGATCATTGCCACGGCCAATGCCGAGGCCTCTGTAGACATTCTGGAGCTGGCCGGAGCTGATCATGTGCTGCAACTGGGTGAAATGATGGGCCAAACGCTGGCGCGCCGTCTCTCTCATGGCAATGCTACAGCGCATATTATCGGGCGCTTTGGCGATCTGCTGATCGCCGAGAGTACAGTGCGCAATACCCGATTGGTGGGCAAGACACTGCGCGAGAGTATGCTGGGTGAGCAGATCGGCATCAGTGTGTTGGGGGGGTGGACGCGCGGTAAATTTGAAACTGCCGAGCCGGATATGCGCGTTGATGCTGGCGATGTGCTGGTGCTCGCTGGTTCCGCCGCGCAAATTGCACGTTTCAACCAACTCTTTTGCGCCGAAGAGCCAAACGATGCCCCCGTTGTCATCATTGGCGGCGGGCGCGTGGGGCGCGCGACCGGCCAAGCACTGGCTGCCCAGGGCTTGGACTATCGCATTGTGGAACTGCTGCCCGAACGCATGCGCAACCCAGAAAAGTATATCATTGGTGATGCGGCGGAACTGACGGTGCTGGAGCAAGCCGGTATCCGTGAGACACCCGCCATCCTGATCACCACACACGATGATGACACCAATATCTATCTCACCATCTACTGTCGGCGGCTGCGGCCCAATGCCCAGATCATCAGCCGGGCGCGCCTGGAGCGCAATGTGGCAACGCTGCACCGCGCCGGTGCCGATTTTGTTATGTCCTATGCGTCGATGGGTGCGAACGCCATCTTTAACCTGCTCAACCGCAGCAATATTCTGATGGTGGCCGAAGGGTTGGATGTCTTTGAGGTGGAGGTGCCGGCCGATCTGGTGGGGAAGACCATTGCTGGCAGCGCCATCCGGCACAAGACGGGGTGTACCGTGGTTGCCCTACGCAGCGCTGAGATATTACAAATCAACCCTGATCCACATCAACCACTACCGGCAGATGCCAAGATCATTTTGATCGGCACGGTGGCGTCGGAACAGCAATTTTTCAAGCGCTATAGCAGTTGATGGGGCAAGTCTACTGCTCATTGAAGAGAGGTCTGCATGAATGGTCAGAACCGCAAGGAGATCAAACCGGGATTGACGGTTGATATTGTTTTGAAAGAAGATCAGCGCAGCGGCAAGCTGACGCGTGGCGTGGTAAAAAATATCCTGACAAACTCCATGAATCACCCCCACGGCATTAAAGTTCGGCTGGAAACGGGTGAGGTGGGGCGCGTCCAAGCGATTATTGGGTGAGGTCACAATGAAAATATGGATGGATGTTATGCGCACCCTGGAGCCGGTGCTGGCGGATCACGCACGGCTGTTCGATGCCTGGGCTGCTGGTGGTGTCGATGGCTTGGTGCTGGGTCCGCTCTTTTTTGATCAACCCAAGCTTTTCCCTGGCGTGCGCTGGGAAGCGAATCGGCAACCGCAGGCGACCTTCGATCCCGATCCGGCAATCTATCGGCGCTTTGGTGTGACGCCCCCCGCCACACCCGTTGTGGATATCGAAAAGCGTCGCCAACTCGAACAAACACTAGTTGCGGCCAAAGATCGCGGCTGGGCAGTGTGGATTTTTCAGCCGTCAGCAGGAATGGGACCGGGCGACGGCCATGTGTTGGCCGATGCGCAAACGCAGGCGGCGATTTATGCGCGCACGATCGACACGCTGGCGCACTACCCCATGGTGGACGGCGCGATTATGGATGGGCCAGAGTGGGGTTATGAGATTGCGCCGCACCACATGAACCACCGTTCCTATATTTTTAATGATTTGCCACCTACGGTTGCCCCCCTTTGTCAACGGTTGGGCTACGATTACACGGCCTTGGTGGCGGCCAAAGATCGCTTTGAACAACATCTGCATGGGCTGGACGCCAAACGCATTCGCCTGCACGCCGGGGGTGGGTTGCTGGGCGCGTTTCAACTGCTGGGCGGCGATGCCGATCTGATGGCCTGGTTGCAATTTCGTGTCGAGAGCCTGACCGGATTTTTCCGCGGCGTGCGTACGACAATGGCCGCTGAACTCGGCCCGCAGGTGAAGTTGGGTGTGGGGCCGCGCAGTGCTGCCTTTGCACCCCTGTGTGGCTATGACTTTGCGCGGTTGGCTGACTTTATCGACCTGCTGTTGCCCAAACATTACTTTTTTCAGCGTGGCTTCGATGGCATGATCGGCACAGTTTATCGCTATATCGAAACGTTGACCGCGTGGAATCCTGGTCTGCGCGACGCAGAGGCGTTGGCTGTGGTGCAGGCGCTCTTTGGCCTCACGTTGCCGGGAGTGCAGACGCGGCTCGACTGTGAAGATGCGCTCACGCCAGCATTTTTTGCCCAAGTGGTGACGCAAGAAACCCAACGCGCCTTGGCCGCGGTCGATGATCCGGCGCGCATTGTGCCCTGGGTTGATGCTGGCCGCGCGCCGCATGATGGCGATCCCATGAGTGCTGGTCACTTGCGGCAACTTTTAGGGGCGGCGCAGGGGGCCGGATTGCAACGTTTTCTCTACCATCATCAAGGCAACCTGACCCCTGGCGAATGGGCGGTGATGAGTGCATTGTGTGGCGAACCGTGGCAACCGTTGACCAGTGATTATCAGCCGCCGGATGAATTTATCTTGTGATGTGCTTTGTTTGCGTTGCGTATAGTCCACGCCTTAGCTAGATAAACTGTACGGAGGCACACGCCTTTTTCTGATTTTTTGCGGCATAATCAACTTTATAGAAAATCAGTGTCAACTAGCAAGCAAAGGAAATTTCTCATGAAAACTTATACCAAACCAGCGGACGCTGAACTGCGCGAGAAACTCACCGCTGAACAATACGAAGTGACCCAGCACGAAGCCACAGAACCGTCCTTTCGTAACGAATTTTGGAACAACAAAGAAGCGGGTCTCTATGTGGATATTGTATCGGGTGAACCACTCTTTAGCTCGTTGGATAAATATGATTCGGGCTGTGGCTGGCCCAGCTTTACACAACCGCTGGAAGCGGAACATATTACCACGCACACCGATCGCAAGCTGTGGATGACGCGCACCGAAGTCCGCTCCAAGCACGCCGATTCACACCTGGGCCATGTCTTTGAAGATGGCCCAGCCCCGACGGGCTTGCGCTATTGCATCAACTCTGCCTCGTTACGTTTTATTCCAGTCAATCAACTGGAAGCAGAAGGCTACGGCGAATATCTGGCGCTCTTCGAGAAGGTTCAGTAAGGCATATACTTCCCTGGGATCGCCACCATCCCTGGTGGCAGGCCGGTCTGTAAGCGCAGATCGTTGCTGATCCTTTACGGCGTGCAAGGCGGGAAAATCTGCTATGGCACACACCAATGATCTGGAACTGGTCGCCAATCAGGGCTGGGATGAACGGATTCTGGTCTGTCGCAACGGCGCGCTGGTTGACACCTTTATTGTTGTAACGCAGCGCTATGTTGTGCTCGTGGATACGGTCATCAATCCGGCGACTGCACGCGCCATGGTGGGTTATGCGCGCCCTTACCTAACTGGCAACCGCCAATTGTTAGTGATCAACACCCATGCCGACTATGATCACGCCTGGGGCAACCAAATTTTTATCGGCCCCTACGTTGAGCAGCCCGCGCCGATACTTGCCACGCGCCTTTGCGCGCAACGGTTCCAAAGCTCGGATACGCTAGCCGCGCTCCGCGAGCGGCAGGCCCAAGAACCAACCATCTTTGGCGAGGTCGTGCTGACGCCACCGACCTTGCTTTTTGACGATCACTTCCTGATTGAGGGTGGCGACTTGACCCTGTTGCTCTTTGCGACGCCCGGTCACACGCCAGATCACATGGCGATCTACATTCCCGAGATCGCCATGCTGTTGGCGGCGGATGGTGCGGAACTGCCTTTCCCCATGGCGCGCAAGGTGCATGGCTTGCCGGCTATGCGCCAGTCATTGACACAGATGGCCGCGCTCCACCTGCGAACTGCACTCTACTGTCACGCCCCGGTGACGATTGGCCCACCACTATTGCGACAAAACATTGCCTACTTTGACACACTGGAAGCCCGCTGCCGCGCGGCATTGGCCAAAGGTCTGCCGGCCGACCCACCCCCTGCAACCGATGTCGCCGTCTCGATCGATTTCCCCTTTGACCAAGCGGTTCCCGCAGGGGAATATGGATGGTTTCTCGAAGAACATCATCGCACTGCGTGGCATCCGCAACAGATTCGGATGATGCTGGCTTATCTAACCTAGATGCTATAGCCTATTTTACCCAAAAGCAAATCAACCAGGAGTTCGACCCATGTCTTCCCTACCAAAACTGACCGAGGCTGATATTCGTACTTGGGTGGGTGAAACTTCGCTGGCGCGTGGCCGTCCCTATGCGCGTAATGGTTCAATCCTTACCCCGCGCCGCCAGGGTAATACGCTCAAGGCGCAATGTGTGGGGTCTGCTGCAACGCCCTATCGAGTTGCGGTCGTTTTAGATGCCAAGGCTATTGCCTCTGCTCACTGTTCTTGCCCGGTCGGGAGTGGTGGTCATTGCAAACATGTGGCGGCGCTTTTGCTAGGTTGGGTAACCGATCCCGATACTTTTATGGTCATGGAAGAGCTCGCTACGCTGCTCAATCAGCACAGCAAGGAAGAGTTGATCGCGCTGATCACCAAGATGATCGATCGGTATCCTGATCTGGAGCGGCTCTTGACATTGTCAATTGTGACGGGTAACAGTACCGCGCCCGTTGATCCCAAGGTGATTGAGCGTCAGGTCGAGCAAGTTTTCAAGCAATTGAACGGTGGCTACGATGGCTATGGTGGCTATGGTGCGGACAATGGCATGGTACACGAGTTGACAGAGATCAAAAGCTTGGGTGATCAATATGCCACTGCACAAGATTGGCACAACGCCGTGACTGTCTACAAGACGGTGATGGCGAGCGTGTTGGACAATTATGAAATGCTGGGTGATGAAGATGGGGAATTCGACGAAGTTGCTAACGCGTGTGTCGCTGGGTTAGGAATCTGTTTGGCCGCTGCCGCAGATGAGCCGCTACGGCAGATGATTCTACGCGCCCTATTTGATGTCCAGCTTTGGGATATACAGTGGGGCGGGATTGATATGGGGCATGAAGCACCAGATCTGATTTTAACCTATGCCACACCGGCAGAACGCACCACCGTCGCGACTTGGGTGCACGCCGAACTAGCGAAAACCAAGGGGTTGACTTCTTCATGGGGGAGCGGAGCCTGGGGTAGTTTCTTATTGGGGCTCCAAGAGGAAAAGCTGGATGATGAAACATTTCTGCAGATCTGTCGCGAAAGCGGACTGCATCTGGAGCTAGTCGAACGGCTGCTTGACCTGGGGCGCACGGCCGAAGCCGTGGCGGCAACCGACACCTTGGATGTGCATGAGCTTCTCGCCATGACATCACTCTTTGCGGCGCATCATCTGGTAGATCGCTTTGCCCAGGTGGTTGTTGCGCACGCCAAGCGGACTGAGGATCGTCGTCTGAAGATCTGGCTCAAAGAGTATGCGATTGCACAAAATGATCCTGCCCGCGCCTTGCAGTTGGTTGAAGAACTCTTTTGGGCACAACCGAATTTGGCAGAGTATCAAGAACTGAAGCAACTGGCGCAACGTTTGCAGAAATGGCCCAAACTCCAGACCGAAATCTATGGACGGCTGGCGGCGGATCCGCAGCAACAGACTTTGCTCACCCATATCTATTTGTTAGAAGGGGATATTGATGCTGCGTTGCGTATGTTGCAACAGCCCGCGAAATCCCCTTGGGACTACGGGCCACAGATGCTGAAATTAGAAATTGCGCACGCTGCCGAGGCGACCCATCCGCAGGCGGCAATTGACATTTATCAGGAACAAGTCTATGCTCAGATTGCACAACGCAATCGCAGCAGCTATGCGATTGCCGCCGAATATTTGGTGCGCCTGCGTGTACTTTATCAAAGCATCGACAACCTCGCCGCCTGGCAAAAGCTACTGGGTGAGATTCGTACTAACAACTCACGCCTGCGCGCCTTGCATGACGAACTGCGCAGTGCCGGTCTTTAGCGGCTGTTGACGCAGTGCCGGTCTTTAGCGGCTGTTGACATGGTAGCGCGTCCCTGGCTTTAATCGCAGCACATACGCGCTGATCAGACCTTTGGGGTCTGGCAGACCCCAAAGGTCTCTGGTGGCGCAATCAATTGCCCTGCACGGGCTATGACATTTCAACCAATTTTCCTATACCCATCAACCTAACAAGGAGATCCCACATGCATGGAATGATCGCTGCCCTTCAGCCCCAAGCGGTGGAAGAAGGTGCCAAGGTGCTGATGCAGAGCGGCAACGCGATTGATGCCGCAGTGACTTGTGCCTTTGTCCAAAGCATTCTCGACCCCCATTCGTGTGGCATTGGCGGTTATGCCCTGCTCAATCTGCATTTGGCGAATGGCACGCGTGCCGCGGGAGAATCGCAGTCGATTGCGATTGACGGACCAGCCTTGGCCGGCTCGAAAGTCACCGAAGAGATGTGGGTGGATCGCGTGATCGGCCCTAGCCCCGATGGCTGGGGCTATTTTCTCCAGGACAAAGTCAATGATACCGGCTACACCTCGATCTGCACACCTGGTTGGGTCAAGACCATGTCCACGATCTTGGAACGATGGGGCACCTTCTCCTGGGCCCAAGTGATCGCACCGGCGGCGCGCATTGCCGAAGAGGGCTTTATGGTGACCGAACACCTGGCGACACGTTGGCTGATCAAGGCTAAATATGCCGAGGCCAGCTCGCTCTTGGATTATATTATGTCCAATGCCGAGGCGCGGCGGGTCTATCTCAAAGCGGATGGCTCCACCTATGCCATGGGCGAAACGTTGCGCAATCCTGGTTATGCCCATTCGCTACAACATCTGAGCAAAGCGGGTGCCGAAGATTTCTATACGGGCGAGTTTGCCGCGCGTATGTTGGCCGATCTAGCGGCCAATGGCAGCTATGTGACGGCTGAAGATTTGGCCTCCTATCAATTGCGCGAAACCATGCGCGTGGCTGGTACCTATCGCGGCTATGGGATTGCCAGCACCACGGCCCCTCACGGCGGCCCCACCTTGATCGCCATTCTCAACATTTTGGAAGGTTACGATCTCGCTGCGTTGGGCCACAATTCACCAGCCTATATTTATCTGGTTTCTATGGCCATGAAGGCTGCCTTTGCTGATCGCAATCGCACCATGGCCGACCCCGAATTTAATGCGGTGCCTGTCGATTGGATGATCGCCAAAGAACGTGCGGCCCAATGGCGCGCGCATATTGATGCTGGCAAACCGATTGATGCCAGCTTTGTACCCACCGGCACGCCCGACACGACCCATGTAACCGTGGTCGATAGCCTGGGCAATTGTGTTGCGTTGACTCACTCGCTGGGTGCATCGTCCGGGGTGATCACGCCGGGCATGGGCTTTATGTACAACAACTCGATGATCAATTTCCACCCGTTGCCGGGCCATCCCAACTCGATTGGGCCACGCAAAGGCCGCACGACGGGCATGTGCCCAACCATTGTCACCCAAGGCGACAAACCGGTGTTGGTACTTGGCAGTCCCGGCGCGACGCGCATTATCACCTCGAATCTGCAAGTAATGCTCAACGTGCTGGACTTTGGCATGAGTATCACCGATGCTGTGCATGTACCGCGCTTTGACTGTCAGGTGGCTGACATTCGTTGTCATGCACGCATCCCTGAATATGTCTGTGCCGAAGTGCGCAAGCGGCACCCGATCTCACGCATTCCACAAAGTCATGGCGGTTTTGCTTTGGTGAGTGCCATCGCCATCGATCCGGTGACGGGTGCGCTCACCGGGGCTGCCGACACGGGCAGTGACGGCATGGCGCTGCTGGTATGATCCGAATCCTACACGGCCTGCTCACCTGATTTTGTAACATTCAGGCGATCCCCTCGCAACTGGGCTAACCTGGTACCCACATCTTTGGGTACCAGTGATGGCTAGCGTGCCGGGGACGGTCCTGTGCGCATTCAGTTTGACAAGATAATTGGTGGGCCGTCCCCGGCACGCCCCCTATACTGCCTAGTTCGCTGGCTTGTGCTGTAGACGCATCTAGCAATCGTAGTAGACAATTTTCGATCCGTATGTAATTCCTCCGAACATCGATGGTAAGGTTTGCTTATGCAAAAGAAGCTGGTATACTTACTTGTGGACAAACCATTTATAAAGTTGTACAGCTATATCCACCCATGCTACGGATCACTTGTACGATTTGTAAAGGGTTTTATCTATAAAATGTAAAAAGCGAGCCTATTCAACTCCATCCGGCGCATTTGTATCGTTCGCCCGACAGGTAAGCGCGGTGTGGCGACGTCCGACATTGATCATTTTGACGGTTTTAGTCGTAACCGGGGTTACGGCCACGCCTGCCGCAGCGCAACTATGGCCAGCGGCCAGTGGTCGTGTGACCTCGCGCGATGGTAAGTGGCTGACGCCGGTGGTGGGGGGGATACTCTCCTCCAGTGAACAAGATCACCTGAATCGCGGTTCGGTCTTTGCCTGGGATATTAGTGTGCCGCTGGGCACAACCGTCTACCCCATGGCTACGGGCCAGGTGAGCTACGCTGGTTGTAATAACGCCGGCGGTTATGGCTGCTGGGTACTCATCGATCACAAAGATGGCTATCTCAGCCTCTATGCCCACATGATCGACGATGGTGGGCGTGTACGGGTACAAACAGGCGATCAGGTCACGCCGTGGACACCGTTGGGCCGGGTGGGCTGGACTGGCATGACGAGCTTTGGCCCCCATGTCCACTGGGAAATCCACCATGTCGAACAGGGGCGGCAGCGGCTGGATTCGATCTTTTCGCGAGCGATCTTTCGCTATTGCAAGCTCTGCGCCGCCGATCCTGCCGCCGCACAAGATGCCACCAGCGTTGCATTTTATACGGGCGGCACCCTTAATCGCGAGCTAATTGTTGGCATTCTATTGGTGCTCTGTGCATTTGTCCTCTTCTTCCGACCGGAAGTGGTGGTGACAGGCTTGCATAGGGCAGGCGTTATGGTATATAGTATCTTTCACAGGTCTCAGACTGTTTGGCAACAGTTGCAGCGCAAATACACATTGCGCTGGGTAAGCCTGCTTTTTGTGTTTCTCGCACCGACCTTTCTTTGCAGCACAGGAACAGCCATCGCCGTTTGGATGTCGGACGAAGAGATGAGTCCGCGAGCGTTGTGGTCGTATGTGCGCTACGGCCTCTATCCCGTACTAGGGATGGGGTATCAGGTGGGGGCACACTATACCGCTGTATGGGGCATCCCCTGTCATGGTGTGGGTACCCTGGGGCAGGTTTGCGAGGCCAAAGACTTGGTTGCCAAAACCGTCGAATGGCAACGCGATGTGGCTACCTTCACCCGCAGCCAGCCCATTCCAGCCGTGATCCCACGCCTTGGTGGCCGCTTTGATATTGATCAAGCCCGCCGCTTGCTTACAGAAATGCACTATATTGATGGCCTTGTCATCATTGATGTGGGCAGCGATTTTAAAAAGGCGCATGAGGTCATCGACGATTTAATTGCTTTTGGCCTGGATGGCATTGCGATTGACATGGAATTTGCTGATCAGGTACGGCGGCGCGATGTATACTGGCTAGCCGAAGCCCTGGCCCAAAAGCGCAAAGCGGCTGGCTTGCAGGGCAAAGGTGTGCTTGTTCTGTGGAATGTCTTTCATAATTTGGATAGTGGCGAAAATCTTGCAGTTGAGAATGTCCAAATTGTGCCAATTTTTACGGGGTACGGCGCAGTTGAGACGAAAGTTGTGGGTCTGGAAGCCACGCAAAAATTGTTTGGGGTAGAACCAATCGCCTCGGGTATGATGGCCTTTGATCAGCGTTGGCCGGTGAATGAAGCGTGTAAAACATTCAACACCAAGTTGGGATTCGACTGCCAGGATTGGCGAGCCCTATTTCTCCATCCGGCGATCCAAGCCACAGGGTGGTGGGTGCAACAATAAGTGCTGTCTACTCTCGGTAGACTGTAAGCGAAATTATGCGAGATTAGGCTGCATTTGTAGGTCACGTTGGCAACGTGGCAGACTCGTTCAATACAAAACTCCCGATTGTGAAACCATCAAATTTACATTACAGTGTACTAGCGCCGCAACAAAGCCGCCAAACAACTAGTACAGTTGGGCGTAGATACCACGGCAGTTAATCAGGCACGTTACTCGTGTACATCATGGTAAAAATAGGGTACCTTATTTACGCCGGGATCTACTAGGTACACAGCGCGCGTTAGACAATTCGCTGAAATTATTCTCATTTATATACTCCGCAGCAGCACATAAATACATTTTTGCTCGTGTAAAAGATGGTACTTTATGGTGCTGCTCAGTATACAACTATTCAGGAGTAACCTATGTCTGGGTATATTACAGACACCCTTGGTTGGTTAGCTGGCGCATTTTATGTCATTGTGGCGCTTTCGATCGTCTATCTCTACTTCTTTCGCATTGCGCCAATGGTCATTGGCAGCATCAAAGAGTGGAACATTTTCGTCGTTCTGCGCGTCACAATTGTGCTCGCCAGCTTAGCCTTTCTCATCGGCTGTGTAGCCGTTGTGACGGGCGACTGGATCTTTGGCCAGGTGCTAGATACCCTGCCGCGCACGCGCATGGCGCGCGAGATTGACCGCGTGTCAGGTTCCTTGGTGCGCCTTTCTGTACCCGAAAGCTATGGCGCACCGGCTGGTTATAATGCGGGTGCATCGAGCGCAGCCCCTGGCGCGATTCCGGCTGGCGCACCCGGAGCGGCCCAAGCCCCAACCGAGGCACCGGTCTCCTTTCCCTTGAAGACAAACGCTATCGATATTTGGGTGGCAGCGATCCAGCAGACCTATAACCCCACCGGCAAGCTGAGTGACAATATCATGGTGATGACCCGCCGCGATCTGCCCTTGGGGGTGACGTGTGATGTGGCGGCCATGGCGCGCGGTTGGTTCCCCAAGCAATATGAAGAATGGCAATTGGTCTGTAGTATGGACAGTTTCCGCACGACTACCCGCCCCTTGCGCCTGAATGGCACCGCTGTGCGCGGTCTGACGGGTGGCAGCTACTACACGCTGGAAAATCCCTATACGGTCTATGGCGAGGGACTTTGGCCAGAACAGGCCTATGATACCTCTGTCCAGATCCAGCCAACGCCTGGACCCACCGATCCCGATGCCGCGCCCCAAGGTGGACCAGCGGGCCAGCCAAACGCCGACAGCGTTGCCGCGGGGAGCCGTACCCACACTGTCCAGCAAGGCGAAAGCTTGGCCCTGATCGCCCAACGCTATGCCATAAAGGTGGATACCCTGGTCTCGCTGAATGAACAGAAGTATCCCAGACTGAAGACGAATCCAAATGTGATCGTTGTGGGCTGGGTGTTGGATATCCCAGGAAATTAGGCTTGATAATTGCGTATGACAAATCAGAATCTTAGCACCGACCCCGACCAACGCGCCCGAAGAAAAATCCGCGCATTGTTGGATGAGCGGGCCGAAACCAATTGGGCAATGCCCGAGGAATATGCCTTTAAAAAGGCGCAGGACATTGCCCAATTATCACCAATCGAGGCATTGCGCGAAGCCAAACAGTATATTGAGAGTCTGCGCGAGCAGAATCGCACCGCCCAATCTAAAATTGATGCGGCTGTGAAACGAAAACAGGAATTGGCCGAACATCCGATTACCAATGCTGGGCCACGCGGCCTGAAGGGCTTCATCCAACGCTGGGCCCTATCGCTCTTAAATGCTACGCCGTTTACCAACTTCAACTGGATCGAAGTGAATCAAGACGGGTTGCAGATCTATACGCCATTGGCCACAGTTTCGCAACGTACCATTACTTATAAGCAGATAGAAGGGGGGGCCGTGGTTTTTTCGGTGGACCCACCGGCCTATTTAGACCAAATCTTGGGCTTTCTGCGTCAGTTTCGGCGTACTGTGACTGTACCGTGGGGTGAACTCGTCGTCTATGAACCGGGCAGTGGGCGCACTATTGCGCGTGCGATTGCCATGTGGCCCTATGACAAACAAAAGGAGATGACTGACGCGCTCAGATATCTCGCCCTCTTGAATCAACCTTACCAAGGCTACAAACGCTTGCCCCGTCTGCGCGATCTGCTGATCTATTACGATATACATGACGATGAAGATCTCGCGGATCTCAACGATCTGCTGGCGATTGATAAGCCCCCGCCCGCCAACACCGATGTGCTCGATGGATAGCAAAATGCCCCAGTATTTTACACTGGGGCATTTTTTTTCTTTCGTTTTGCGACCTTTGCGCGGCACCTAGGCGAGCGCGGGTGTCTTATAGAGCGTCTTGCCCTGCACGCGAATTTCGACATCGATCAAATAGGGCTGGAGCGCGGCAAAGTTGATCGCCATGCCCAATCCCGGCGCCGCTGGCACATGCACCTGGCCATTGGCGTCGCGCTGGATATGATTTTGCGTGATATCCAGGGCTAGCGACTTGGGTTCCACAGGATATTCACAGATCACATCATTTTCAATGCCGGCAAAGGGTTGCAGCGAAGCACTCAACGCCAGGTGCGACGTGAAGGTGTGATTGACATAGGTCACGCCCTTGGCTTGCGCATAGTCGGCTACGGCTTTGGAGACGCTCAGCCCGCCAATCCGCCCGGCATCGATCTGGACATAGCCAAGCCCGGCATAGTCGATCATGTGCTGGGCCATGTAATAGTTGTGACTGCCCTCGCCGCCCGCCAGTTTGACATTGCCAGTGAGCGCGGCCAATTGTCGATAGGCATCCAGCGCGCCCGAGACAAAGGGTTCTTCCAACCATGTGGCGCGACAAGCTTGTAGCGCGGGAATGCGCAAACTGGCTGCTGCCACATCATCTTTCCAGACGGTGCCAATGTCAATGAGCAGAATACCATCTTCGCCCAGCCCCTCACGCGCCGCCATGAATTGATCGGCGTCGGCTTGGGCACTCCCCAGCCCAATCGGCCCCCAGCCAAACTTGGCGGCGCGATAACCCATTGCGCGCGCATTGCGGCCCTTTTCCAGCGTTTCCTGGGGCGTATCGCCAAAGAGCATGGAAGCATAGGGCGTTTTGGGGAAGATCTCTTTGTAGCCAAGCAACGCATAGACCGGGGTATCGAAACGCTTGCCCAGCAGATCCCACATGGCCATGTCAATGCCCGAAAGAATATGGTCCGCTTGTAACAGATCCAGGCTGTTGGCACGCACCAGATCGCCAATGCGGCTGATGTCGGCCACGCTGTCCAGCTTCTGGCCGAGTACCGAAGCTTGCACCGGTTTGCAAGCGCTGTGCGACATGGGCGCAATCAGCCCGGCGATAGAGGGCAAGGGCGCGGCTTCACATTCGCCCCAGCCGATCTGATCGCCAGCGACCACGCGTACGAGCAGCGCATCCTGGCTGCCATCGCCAATGTCCAACACTTCTGGCATGGAAAGATAGAAAAAGTCGATTGCTTCGATGCGCATGATAGCTGCTCATTTCACTTTCTGTGCTGTATTATGTAATGCTCTATTGGTTCAATCTTCGTAACGATTCAGCCAGGAACGCCGCCCAGGGATGGCGATAACAGTTCGCTTGCCACCAGGGATGGCGGCGTTCCCAGGGTGAAAACCGAAACTTGCTTGATGCCGCGCTCATTCCCACTGCGAATGGAAAATGCCCGGTTTGTCTACCCGCTCATAGGTGTGAGCGCCAAAGAGATCGCGTTGCGCCTGAATCAAGTTGGCTGGTAGGCGTGCGCTGCGGTAGCTGTCGTAATAGGCGAGGCTGCCGCTAAAGGCGGGCACTGGAATGCCCAAGCCAATCGCTGTCTGCACCACATGGCGCCAGGCGGGCAACCGATCGCCCACCGCGTGGCTCAGGGTGTCATCCAACATGAGATTGGCCAGCTTGGGATTAAGCGTAAAGGCTGCGGTGATCAGGTTCAAAAAGCGCGCACGGATAATACAGCCGGCGCGCCAAATGGCGGCTACTTCCCCCAGGTTTAGGTCATAGTTGTATTCGTCACTCGCCATGCGCAGCAGGGCCATGCCTTGGGCATAGGCACTAATCTTGCTGGCATAGAGCGCTTGGCGCACGGCATCGATCAAGGCTGCCCTATCGCCAGTGTAATTGCTTTGCGTGGGGCCGGGCAAGACTTTGGATGCGGCGACCCGCTCGTCTTTCATGGCCGAGACAATGCGCCCGACCACGGCGCTATTGATCGTGGGAATCGGCGCACCGAGGTTGAAGGCATCTTGGCTGGTCCACTTGCCGGTGCCCTTTTGTTGAGCTTTGTCCAGCACCAGATTGACCAGCGGTTGGCCGGTCTCTTCGTCGATGCGGCGGAAGATGGTGGCTGTAATATCAATTAGGAAACTATCCAATTCGCCCCGATTCCACTCGCTGAAGATCTCGGCCAACTCTGCCGGTTGCAAGCCCAATGCCCGTTGCAGAATATCATAGGCTTCGGCAATCAATTGCATATCGCCATATTCAATGCCGTTGTGGACCATCTTGACATAGTGCCCGGCCCCGCGTTCACCCAGGTAGGTAACACAAGGTTTGCCATCTTCGGCGGCTTTGGCGGCAATCGCTTCGAGGATCGGTTTTACCAGTTCCCAGGATTCTGTTGTCCCGCCCGGCATAATACTGGGCCCCCACAAGGCCCCCTCTTCGCCACCGCTCACGCCGACGCCCATAAAGCGCAGGCCGTGGGCTGGCAACGCTGTGCTGCGCCGTTCGGTGTCGGCAAAGTAGCTATTGCCGCCGTCCATCACGAGGTCGCCTTCTTCCAACAGCGGAATTAAGCCATCGATCACCGCATCGACTGGCGCGCCGGCTTTGACCATAATGATCAGCTTGCGTGGTCGTTCCAAGCTCTGTACAAATTCTTCCAAGGTGCGCGTCGGCACTAATTTTTTACCTGGATGTTCATTGACAAATTCTTCCATGGTGGCCGTAGTGCGGTTGTAGACGGCCACTGTATAGCCGTTGCGTTCCATGTTGAGCACCAGGTTTTGTCCCATCACAGCAAGACCGATGAGACCAATGTTTGCAGTTGGCATAGTAAACTCCTTTGGGATTGATCGTTCTGTCATTTCAAAGCAAATTGGGGCGACTTTATCAGGATTTGTCGATCAGAATACATGACTTGCTACCTACCGTTTGGTAAACACTGGCCAGAAACGGCGGCGATTGGCGTTGGCTATTTCCTCGGCGGTTTTTTGTTGATCGGGCTGGGCGGGCGTAAAGATCTGGCCCGCGGGGGTACGCATAAAGAGCGCAGGCAAGCCCCATGCACCTGCCTGCGGCTCCTCGACGAGCGCGCGCCGGGCTTCACTCATGGCAACATCAATCGGGGCAAAGTTTGCCGCCATTGTATAAAATTTATGCACAAAAGCGGCGGTCGCGCTCGTCGATAAACTTGAATGGGCCGCCATGACCGCGGGCAGACCGCGCTGGACGAGATTGGCCGCGATCTTCAGATACGGATTGGCGGTGGCCGTGCGTACAACATCGCCGGCGGTCAAGGTGATCAGGCGTAATGGAAAATGATCGCGCAGCAGCGATCCCAAATGTTCGCCATTGACGCGGCGGCCACGCCCCATTTCATCTTCAAAGATGAGCGATGCGTCACCGGTTGCTTCGTCGCTGCTGCCGTGGCCGATGAAATGCAGGATGTGGCATTCTTTTTGGCGCAACCGACGCTGCAAGTCCAGCAATGTCGGTTTGTTGAGCCGTTCGATGACGAGCTTGTTCTCTAGCGCTAAATAATCAAGCGTGTCCAGGATCGTAAACCAGGCGCGATCGTGATCAAAGGGGGGATAACCGCCAGGGCTAGAAATGACCACCAACATACGCAGCGGTGATTCGACCTTGAAGGGGACGATCTGGTGCATCAGATTCGTGTAGCGAACAAAAGGTGATTGCAGTGACAGCACCATAAATTCATTGCGTACCGGATCGAACAGATATTCCCACGGCAACATGGCCAGTTGAGGTGCATGGTTGATCTGGAGGCGGATGCGCAGCTTGGCGCGCGCTTGATAGGCAAAGTGATAATTGCTGTGTAGAATGCTTTGGAGTGTGCCCGGAAAAAGCGCGTGAAAGAGCCGCGTCCCCCATTGTGGCAGGGTGGTTGCCGGTGCGCTACCGGTGCCTTGCCCAGTTTCACCGGTGGCGATCAAGCGATGTAACGTATCTTGTTCCGCCGGTGTGAACGGTGATTGGAACTTAGCCACGGCGTCACCCGTTGGCGCATTGGTAATGCGCACAAAGTAGCCATCTTCGGTATGGTCAATTGCAACATCTAACGATAAGTAATCCATTTGCATCCTAGCATTTTATCATCGTCACTTCATCTTATACTAACCTAGGCGATGTATAAGTGAACAGTTGGGTGGTTAGGCTGGCTCCGTGTATAATGGCTGCAGAAAGTAGGCACAAAACTTATAGCTCTTGATGGCTAGACTGTAGACCTTATACCGATTTAATTTTGTGCATTCGTAGGTGCGGTTTGTAACCGCACAAGTCGGCATCGACCGCGCTTGTGCGGTTACAAACCGCACCTACAAGAACAATTGCACCTGGTTTTGTTGCCCAAATAACCAATCGGCATAATCTCTTGTACGTACCGTAAGCATAACCCAAGGACTTCCCAAAGAAATAGTTGCAAAGAAATAGTAGAGGCAACCTTGTATGAAAGTACTCATTACCGGTGGCGCGGGTTTTATTGGCAGTCATTTAACCAGATGCTTGCTGGCGCGCGGCGATCAGGTGACCATCCTTGATAACCTGGCAACGGGCAATTTTGCGAATATTGCTCCTTTTGTCAAAACGCCAGGCTTTTCCTTTGCGATTGATAGTTTGGATAATGCACTGGTGGTTGATCGGCTGGCCAGCGGCGCAGACGCGATTGTGCATCTGGCGGCAGCGGTAGGGGTGCAGCTCGTTGTTGAGCGCCCGACCGAGACGATTGAGACCAATGTGCTGGGCACCCATGCGGTGCTGGCCGCGGCGCGCCGCTATCGCTGTCGCACCTTGATCGCCAGTACCAGCGAAGTCTATGGCAAAGGCGTGCGCATTCCCTTTCACGAAGACGATGACCTGCTGCTGGGACCCTCTAGCCGCAGCCGTTGGTCCTACGCGGCGAGTAAATTGCTCGACGAATTTTTGGGTCTTGCCGCCCATCGCGAATATGGGTTGCCGGTGACGATTATGCGCTTTTTCAACACCGTGGGGCCAGGCCAGACGGGGCGCTATGGCATGGTCGTACCGCGCCTGGTGCGCCAAGCGCTGCGTGGGGAAGAGATCACCGTCTATGGCGACGGCGAGCAGAGTCGTTGTTTCTGTCATGTTGCTGATACGGTGCGCGCCTTAATTTCGCTATTGGATCAACCAGAGCGCACCTCTGGCGAAATTTATAACATTGGCAGCAACGAAGAAATGACGATTAATCAACTGGCTAACGCCGTAATCGAGCGCACAGACACATCGTCTACGCTCAAGTATGTTGCGTATAGTGATGCCTATGCCCCTGGCTTTGAAGATATGCGCCGCCGCGTGCCGGATACGACCAAGATCTACGAAACTGTCGGCTGGCGGCCTGAGCACAACCTAACGAAGATTCTGGATGATGTGATTGCATTTGAACGTCAACAGTTACATCAATCATAGTATTATTATGCCAATACGAACGAAGGAGAATACTATGTTCAAATTTGCGATGCGCTTGCGCACGGCGGCGGCTACGCTGCTACTTTGCTTGAGCATTCTGTTGCCTGCGCAACCTCTACTGGCACAAACGGATGCACCAATTGCGCCAGCCGAAATCGTCAACGATGAAGGTGGGCCAGTCGCGATTCATGGGCTTGTGACCTACACCAATGCTTTCTTCACGACAGGCGTGGCCGCGCCCATGGTCCTCTTGGAAGATCAGGCTGGCTTTGTCGATCGCAACGAAGGGTTCATCCTACCCCCCGAATCGCAGACATTGGGCCAAATCACCTCGGACTTTTATACCTCACCCTTCTCCTACACCATCGCCTTGCCCATTGAGCCACAAGCTTCGCTGCGCGATGTCGATCTGGATGGGGAAGCCGACACCGGCGTCATGGTCTATGCCATTGCCTATTGGACCAACATCTTTGGCGATCCTTTTCTAGAGGAGCGCGATCTGTACGGTGGTGGCTGGTCCACAGCTTATGCGTCAACGCGGGTGAGCGATGATGTTTCCACCCGGCGCGAAATCGTGGGCGGCAAGTTCTTGGTCTACGCGCCGGATGAGCAACAGGGCTTTCCCGCCGACTTTGGCGAAGATGGCCTACTCTTTACCGAAGATGATCCGATTGTCGGTCTGCCCCAGGGCTACACCGTCGTGGATATGGATAGTGAGCCTTTCACTTTTGATCGGTCGCGCGCGCCGGAAATTGATCTGATCGAGCCAGCCGGTGCGGCGCTCTCTGACTTCTCGAGCATGAGCTATAGCGAAGCCTTTGACGCCATGATCGCCAAGATGAGCAAAGAGTACGCCTTCACCGAATACAAAAATATTGACTGGGAAGCCAAAATCGCCGAATTTCGCCCGCGCTTTGTCGAAGCCGAAGAAGCCGAAGATTCCATTGCGTACTTAAAGGCTCTACGCGACTTTGCTTGGTCGATCCCCGATGGGCATGTGAGCGGACCTAATCTAGCCGAAGATTTTAGCTTTGCCACGGCTGGCGGCTTGGGCATTGCCGTGCGCGAATTAGATGACAGTCGCATGATCGTCAATTTCTTGTTGGTGGATAGCCCGGCGGCAGAAGCGGGCATAGAGGAAAAAGCGGAAATCCTGGAAATTGATGGTCAGCCCATTAGCGATGTGATCAGCGACACGGTGGCTTGGTCTGCGCCGTTTAGCACTAAACATTTTGAGCGCTTGCAGCAGTTGCGCTATGTGACTCGCTTCCCGGTGGGAACAAAGGTGGAAATTACCTTCCAGAATCCTGGTGCAGCGGAAGCCCAAACCGTCGAAATCGAGGCCGTGCCAGAGCGCGCGAGCTTCAGTTCCTCTTCGTTTAATGTTGGACGGACGGGTTTTGAGCAGCCGGTGGAATATGAATTGTTGGATTCTGGCTATGGCTATGCCAAAATCTATAGCTTTGCTGACAATGATCTGCTGAGTGTGCAGCTATGGGAACGCATGATTCGCACGCTCAATCGCGCGCAAACCCCTGGGTTGATTATCGATATGCGCCAAAATGGCGGCGGTAGCGGTTTCCTGGCCGATCAACTGGCCGCCTACTTTTTCGACGAGCCATTAGAACTAGGCAATGCCGGGTTCTATGACAAAGAGAGTGAAGAATTCTTCTTTGATGAGCGCACCGTTAATCGCTTCTATCCGCCAGCCGAAGATCTGCGCTACCAAGGCAAGATTGCGGTGTTGATTGGCCCCAACTGTTTGAGCGCTTGCGAGTTCTTTACCTATGACATGACCGTCGAGGAACGCGCCGCGGTGGTTGGTCAATATCCAACGGGTGGCCTGGGCGGCAGCGTCGAGCAATTTAAGATGCCAGAGGAGGAATTCTTCCAGTTCACCGTTGGCCGCGCTGTGGATATGAACGGCGAGATTCACATAGAAGGCAAGGGCGTGCCCCCTACGGTCAAAGTGCCGGTGGATGAGGAAACCCTTTTCAGCGAGGGCGATGTGATCCTGGACGCCGCGGTTGCCTACTTGGATGAAGCCACCAACATCGAAACGACAGATGGGGGTGCCATTGCGATTGGCGATGCGTTCACCGGTGAGTTTACACCGGCCACGCGCGCCCGCTATACGCTAGAGGTCAAGCAAGGCGAAGTCATCAGCATCTATCTGGAAGATGAAACCGGTGAATTGGACACCGTGTTGAGTGTTTTGAACACGAGTGACACGCTGTTGCTGACTAATGACGATGCCGAAGCGGGTGACACACTAAACTCGGCGATTGAAGATCTGGAGATCCCAGTGGATCTCACTTTGGTGCTCGAGGTGGGCACCAAGAACGATGAAGGCGAAGGCGCGTACACATTACGGATCGTGGACGCTAGCGAAGGTGAATAGCCTCTAATTAGACCCGTAGGGTTTTCAAAACCCTACGGGTCTCCATACCCTTTACCCATTCATCGGAATGACGAGATCGTAGGGGAAATCGGTCAGGTTGCTCAATTCACCCGCCTCGGTAAAGGCCACCGAATCTTCGATGCGCACCCCAAAGCCCCGCTCTGGATAGTACAGCCCCGGCTCGACACTGACCACATGGCCCGGTTGCAACACAGTATCATTGCCCGCCGCATGACTCAAACGCGGTTCCTCATGAATGTCCAAGCCAATGCCATGCCCCAAGCTATGCACATAGCCCTCATGGGTACCAGGATGGGAGCGCACCGTGGGATGTCCCTTGCTTTCAAAGTATTCACATGTCATCTCCTGGTAGTCGCGACAGGCGCGGCCCAGGGCTAATTCACCCATCACCTTGTCAAAAATTTCTTTGCACTGATCCCACGCTTCTTGGACTTCCGGCGGCGCGTAGCCAAAACACCAGGTGCGCGTCATATCATGGAAATAGCCCTTGCCTGTCATAGGGAAAAAGTCGAAAATGATTGGTTCACCCAAGCGCAGCGGCGCGCGATCATTGCCGCGATTGTGGGGCACACCGGCGTCACGGCCCTGCGCAAAGATCGTATCATGATCCTCGCTCATGCCATAGGTGCTGAGGCGCGCCCGAATAAATTGGCGCACATCGCCAATCGTCAGCGGCTCATGCGCGTCCTTCATCACAACACCGTCGCGCACGTTGTGTTCTTGCACAAAATCACGCGTCTCACCCATGACAATACAGGTGAGGCGGCCTGCTTCGCGCAGCTCGGCAATTTCCTGGTCATCCTTGGTTTCGCGCGCCAGGGAAAAGAGCGATTCCTCAAATTCACCCACCAACTCAATGGTTTCGACCGTTTTCTGAAGTTGGTTCAAGAGTGTGAAAGAAGCACCGGCGTCTTGTGTGCCATAGATCCCCAAGCGACCCTGTAACCCCTGGTCGGTGATCACCTGACGCAAATAATCGACTTCGGCGGCCAGCCGATCGCCCTTGTGTTTCTTCAGCAACTCATAGCGATTATAGGTTTTATCGCGATCAACCAGAACCAATCCGGTCTCTTCGGCGGTGTCGCGCTCCATGGCGCCGTGAATCAGCGTCAGCGGGCCACCCTGCCGTTTGACGACCAGCGCGCGTTCTAGCGGCGCGCCATTGGTTAAATAGTGCAGCACTTTGTTGCCACTGCCGTCTCCCATCACCAACAGGGCATCCAACTTGCGTTCGGCCATGATGCGGTCAAGATCAGCTTTCATCAGCCATTCACCTTTCTTTTTGTTGATATAAGCCTATCCAGATATCCTTCCATCATACCCGCGGCCCGGCCATTCACCAAACAGACAATTGTCGGCATACCGACAGAAAAAGCCGTCGCCACCGCGTATGATGTTGAAATCAATTTGTGATTTCTTTCTCAAAACCATCAGAGACCATTCTGGTGGGCTGTACACAAAGGATCGAGCATTGCTAGAATCTGTTTTAGCCGAGAAGGCTGGCGAGAAAGTCGGGGCAGGTACTGCTGAAGCGCCTCTGCCAATTATCCGCCTCGAAGCGTTGAGCAAAACGTACCAGGAAGCGGGAAAAAGTCGTTCGGTATTGGATGAGCTTAACCGTGAATTCTACGCTGGTGAATTTGTCTGTCTGCTTGGTAAATCGGGCAGCGGCAAAAGTACGTTGCTCAACTTGATCTCCGGCATTGATGCGCCCAGTGGCGGCCATGTGGTGATTTATAATGGAGCGGAAGCAGTCAAGTTGACGGCGCTGAGTGAGCATCAACGTACCCTCTTTCGTCGTCAACACATTGGGATTATCTTTCAATTTTTCAATCTGATCCCAACGTTGACCGTGCTGGAAAATGTGACCCTGCCCCTGGAATTGACTGGCCGGCAGACGCGGCTGAATCAAGGGGCGGTCGATCTCTTGCAGCGCGTGGGGTTGGGGGATCGCCTTAATACTTATCCCGATAAACTGAGTGGCGGCGAACAGCAGCGTGTGGCTATTGCGCGTGCCCTGGTGCATGATCCACTGTTGGTACTAGCCGACGAACCCACCGGCAACCTCGACGAAGATACCGGCGAAAGCATTATGCGGTTGCTGCTTGAACTGACGCGTGGTGCAGGCAAAACCCTATTGATGGCCACCCACGCGCCCGACATTGCCGCCCAGGCCGACCAGGTGTTGCATCTGGTGCATGGCAAACTGGTCAACGATTAATTTGATTTCACAGAAGCGCAGTAGGGTCTATCAGACCCTACTGCACTAGCCAGGATATCCTTACTCAACTATGGCTCAACCATCTGCAATTTCCTTGAAAACTATCACCCGCTTGGCCTGGCGCAACGCACAGCGGCGACCCCTGCAAAGTCTCTTTTTGGTGCTGGGCGTGGCGATTGGCGTCGCCATGATCGTGGCGATTGATCTGGCGAATGGCTCGGCGGCGCGCGCTTTTGAACTGGGCACCGAAACGGTCACCGGTCGCGCCACCCATCAAATTGTCGGCGGGCCGAGCGGATTGGATGAGCAGATCTACACCCAATTGCGGCGCGACGTGGCCTATCGCGCCAGCGCGCCGGTGGTGGCGCGCGATGTGATTGCGCGCGAACTGGATGCCCAACCCATGCACCTGTTGGGCATAGATCCCTTTGCCGAGGCCCCCTTTCGCAGCTATCTGGGTACAATGAACCAGCAAGCAACCCCCGCCCCCGATTACCTGACGGCGCTGATGGTGCAGCCGAATACGGTGCTGTTGAGCAGCGAAGTGGCAGAACGGTATGGCGTGGCAGTGGGTGACGCGCTCACCGTGCAGGTGGGCAGTCGTCGTCAATTGTTGACCGTTGTCGGTTTGCTGGTGCCGACCGATGATCTCAGTCGTCGCGCCTTGTCGGGCCTGTTGATCACCGATATTGCCAGCGCGCAGGAAATTCTCGATCGCGTTGGCCGGCTGGATCGGATTGACTTACTGATTCGCGATGACGCGGCGGGCAGAGCGGCCCTGCAAGCGATTGCTGCCATCCTGCCGCCGAGTGCGCGCATCGAACAGAGCGCGGCGCGCAGTGGTACCGTCAACGAAATGACCGCCGCCTTTAGCCTGAACCTCACCGCGCTGAGTTTGTTGGCCCTGGTGGTCGGCATGTTTCTCATCTATAACACCGTCACGTTCAGTGTTGTGCAGCGGCGTCCGGTGATTGGCGCCTTGCGCGCCTTGGGCATGACGCGCCGCGAAATTTATCTGTTGATTTTGCTGGAAGCGGGCATCCTCGGTCTGATTGGCACGCTGTTGGGCCTGGCGTTGGGGGTCTTCCTGGGGCGGGGTGCCGTACAGTTGGTGACGCAGACGGTGAACGACCTCTTCTTTGCCGTGGCCGTGCGCGAGATTGATATTCCGCTGTTTACCCTTGTTAAAGGGGGCGTGATCGGCGTGGCGGCTGCGCTGTTGGCTGCGGCAATTCCAGCCTTTGAAGCGACCAGCGTTTCCCCGGCAGGCGCACTCAAGCGCAGTGATATTGAAGACCGCACCCGCAAAATTCTGCCCTGGGTGAGCCTGGGCGCGCTGGCATTCCTGGGGATTGGTTTAGGATTGCTCTTGCCCGAATGGAATCTCGTCGTTGCGTTTGGCGGGCTCTTTGCCGTGATCTTGGGCGGCGCGCTGCTCACACCACTATTGACATTGTTACTGATGACCGGTGTCCAACGCCTGCTGGCCCAACGTGTCGATGTGATCAGCCGTATGGCCCCGCGCACGGTAACCCGTTCCCTGAGCCGTACCGCCGTGGCCGTGGCCGCACTGATGGTGGCCGTTAGCGTTATCATCGGCGTGGGCGTGATGATCGGCAGCTTCCGCAGCACCGTCGAAGCTTGGCTGGAAGATGTGTTGCAGGCCGATATTTTTATCTCGCCGCCTTCGCTCAATGCCAACCAAGTTTCAACGACTTTGGAACCGGATGTAATTGTGACCCTGCAAGCGCTGCCCGGGGTGGCGCGCTTGGCCAGCAATCGTAACATTGAGGTGTTGGCATTTCTACAACGCAGCGCGACAGGCGAAGCCACCCAAGCAGATGTAGTGACCGACGGCACACCGGTGCGCCTGTCGGCCCTGAGCGAAGATCTGGCCGGTGCCGATCGCGGCTACCGTGCCGCGTTGGGTGACTGGCAGACAACCTGGCAAGCGGTGGCAGCGGGTAGCATCATTATCAATGAGCCAATGGCGAATCGGTTTGCTTTGCAAGTGGGCGATACAATCGCGTTGCAGACGGATATAGGGGTGCAGAATTTTGCGATTGCCGGGATTGCCATTGATTTTGACGTGCGCCCTGTGGTCTTTATGCATGATCCCATCTATCGCCAATTTTGGGAGGATGACAAGATCTCGGCAATTGCCATCTATGTTGTGCCAGGGATGGATGTGGAAGAGACGGTCAACCAAATTCGGGCAACCTTTGCCGGCGAACAGGAGTTGCTGGTCCGTTCCAATCGCGGCACGCGCGCACGCGCGCTCGAAGTCTTTGATCGCACCTTTGCGATTACGATTGCCTTGCAATTGTTGGCGACGTTGGTTGCCTTTATTGGAATTCTCAGTACCTTGATGAGCCTGCAATTGGAGCGTAGTCGCGAAATTGGCATCCTGCGCGCCACCGGTATGACGCGCCAACAACTGTGGCGGCTTTCTCTTTTGGAGACCGGTCTGATTGGCACCACCGCTGGCCTGATCGCTATGCCCATGGGGCTCGCCTTGGCGGCTATTCTTATCTATATTATCAATCTACGCTCCTTTGGCTGGACGCTGCAAATGCAACTGCGCCCCGAACATTTTCTGCAAGCCTTTCTGGTAGCCTTGGGCGCAGCCCTGTTGGCGGGCCTCTATCCGGCGTGGCGCATGGGACAAATGCAGCCGGCCACCGCCGTGCGTTCAGAATAGGAAAATCCAGTAATTGTAAGAAAATTGTTATGTCACATAGGTGATTGTTCTGGTACAATTGTGCATAACCGCGTGTCCTTACTGCCACTGGCGCGTCTAGTAACCAACATTGATTGCACAGTGAGAGTACAGAGAGATTGTGTAAAGTCAATCACAATTTTGACAAATCCAACTGCCCTGTGTTATTTTGACACGGTTTGATTTCAACTTTACTCATTGGCCTATTTGACTGTCGATTGAGCAAGGTGTAAAGTTTAGAAGTGCTTTCCGCAACCCGCTGGAGCCCCGGCTTTCGGTTGTGGTGTGTGCCCAGAGAATGCTCTGGTTCATGCGCAAGTTTGCCCGAGTTGTCATTGCTCGCAAAAGCAATGGTCGTGAGCAAACTTTTCGGCTGATCCGCACACATACACAATTGATCGCAGGTCGCCAGGTCGGGCGTGGAGCAAGCTAGAGCGATAGTGTGAATACGCTATCCGTGTGATTGCAACAACGCCTGCTCGGTGCTAACCGGCGGGCGTTTTTTTATTGGCTAAAGTTTGATGGTGGAAAGTTAATAGCGGCTCTGCCACTATTAAGTGATAGGAGAATCATGCCGATGCGTACGGTCTACTGGGAAGACAACAAAGTCAAAATGATCGACCAGCGTTTGCTGCCAGAGCACTTTGTGATTGCCGAATTTGAGACAGTCGCGCGCGTGGCGGCCAGCATTACCGAGATGTATGTGCGCGGCGCACCGGCGATTGGCGCGACGGGGGCCTATGGCATGGCGCTTGCCGCCCAACACAGCCCGGCCACCGATCGCGACGCGCTCCTGGCGGATTTGCACAGCGCCAAAACCGTGCTAGACGCCGCACGCCCGACCGCCGTGAATTTGAGTTGGGCCACCGCGCGTTTGCTCACCCTGGCCGAGAACACGGTCGTGACGAACATCGATGATCTGCGTAGCGCGGTGTTGGCCGAAGCCGAAGCATTGGCCGACGAAGATGTAGCGATCAACCGGCGCATGGGCTATAACGGCGCGGCGATTGTGCCCGAAGGAGCCAATCTGTTGCACCACTGCAATACGGGTTCACTGGCAACAGTGGATTTCGGGACGGCGCTGGGGGTCATTTATGCCTGCCAGGAACAGGGCAAAACGATCCATGTGTGGGTCGATGAGACGCGCCCGCGCCTACAGGGTGCGCGCTTGACGGCCTGGGAATTGATGCGCGCCGAGGTGCCCATGCACTTGATCGCCGATAATGCTGCCGGTCACCTTATGCGCACAGGCAAGGTCGATCTGGTGATCTTTGGCGCCGATCGCGTGGCGGCGAATGGCGATGTGGCGAATAAGATTGGTACCTACAAACTGGCGGTTTGCGCTCGGGAAAATGGCATTCCTACCTATGCCGTGGTGCCGACCAGCACGATTGACCTGAATTTGCCCACCGGCGATCAGATTCCGATTGAAGAGCGCGGGCCGGAAGAGATCACGCACATTGGCGACACCGTGATCGCGCCGCTTGGTGTGCCCGTCTACAATCCCGCCTTTGATGTCACGCCCTATCGTTACCTCACGGGGATTATCACAGAGGAAGGCATCTGCTATCCACCCTTTACCGAAAGTCTGCGGCAGGCCAAGCAGGCTGCCGAAGCACGCATTCAGACACAGCGCCAAGCGCGTGGCACGCGCCAGGAGGCCCAATGAGCGAACTGATGGGGAGCGAAACATCTGATCGCGCAACGACAGCGCGCGCGATCAAAGCCATTTGTGTCTTTTGCGGTTCCAGTTATGGTAAGCAGCCGATCTATGCCGAGGCTGCGCAAGGGTTGGGCAAGTTGTTGGCGCAGCGCGACATTGGCTTGGTCTATGGCGGCGGCGGTGTCGGATTGATGGGCGTGATCGCGCGTACGGTCATCGAAGCTGGTGGCCGCGTGACCGGTGTGCTCCCTCATGTGCTGCGGGGTAAAGAGCTACCCTCGGCTGAATTGCTTGGGCTGATCTATGGGGAATTGATCGAAGTCGATACCATGCATGAGCGCAAGGCAACCATGGCGCGCCTCTGTGATGCGTACATTGCCATGCCCGGTGGTTACGGCACCCTCGATGAACTCTTTGAGGCCGTCACTTGGGGGCAACTAGGCATCCAGCGCAAAGCCATTGGTCTGCTGAACGTCAATGGCTACTTTGATCCACTGTTGGCCTGGATTGACCGCGCCGTGACCGATGGCTTTGTGAATAGTACGTATCGCGACTTGATGGTGGTTGAACAAAGATCGGAAGCGCTCCTGGAACGATTGATCGCCCACACGCCGCCACCAGGGCTGCTCCAATTGGAGAGTTGGCGGGCGTAAGTTGTGATTGGTCGCGAAGTCGATTGGTCGTGTAGTCAAGTGGTCGTGTAGTTGTTTGCTGAGTCCGAATATGGAGCTATCCGTTAATCGACCAAACGACCAGTTGACCCATTTCGTTTGGAGAAAGGAAAACCTTATGTCGTTTGTGATCACCGGCTCGGTGGCCTATGACTATCTCATGCGCTACCCTGGCCGGTTCCGCGACCAGATTCTGCCCGACAAACTCGAAAGCCTGAGCTTGAGTTTCCTGGCCGATTCGATGAGTCGCGAGCGCGGCGGTGTCGCCGCCAATATTGCCTATACCATGAAACTATTGAATGCCGATCCAGTCATTCTGGCGACGGTCGGCCATGATTTTGGTGACTATCGCCGCTGGTTGGAGGATAATGGCTTGACCACGGCCCAGATCATCGAAATCCCCGATGAACTGACCGCGACATTCTTTGTGAGTACCGACAGCGAGCAAAACCAGATCGCCAATTTCTACACAGGTGCCATGGCCCATGCGCGCAACTATTCACTGGCCGATCGCCAACTCGGCACGGCCAAGACGGTGTTGATCAGCCCCAATGATCCGACGGCTATGTTGAACTATGCCAAGGAATGTAAGGCGCTGGGCATTCCCTTTGCCTATGATCCCAGCCAGCAATTAGCGCGCTTAGATGGTGCCGATCTCCTGCAGAGTATTCCCGGCGCAACCTTCCTGTTGGGTAACGAGTATGAACTGGCGATGATCCAAAACAAGACCGGCTGGAGCTTGGATCAGATCCGCGCACAGGTGGGCGTCTTGATCATGACCTTGGGCAAACGGGGCAGCGTGATTTATTCGGGTGACACGACTTTCGAGATTCCGATTGCCGAAATTGCGCAAATGGCGGACCCAACCGGGGCGGGTGACGCCTTCCGCGCCGGCTTCTTCGCTGGTCACTTGGCTGGCATGACATTGGATGTGTGTGGCCGCATGGGCGCGCTGTGCAGTGCCTATACGCTGGAAAATATCGGCACGACCGCCCATCGCTTTCGCATTGCCGAGTTTACCAAACGCTATGAAAACTACTTTGGCGCAGAACCCAAGTTAGCTGCGTTGGGCAACCCGGTGGCGGTGAGCTAGGTAACATGCAAGCTGATATAGTGGCGATTCGCCAAATTTTGTTGCGCGATCCAATTTGGTCGGTCTATGCGCTGGCGGATCTACAACCAGCCTTTGCACCCTACTGCCGTTGGACGATGGTCAATGGAGCAATGGGCGAAGCAGTGCTGCGCCTGTTTAGCGCGCTCCAGCCACCGATCTTCTTTGCCACCGGCGATGAGACAGCCATAGCCGAAGCGCTAACGGGTGCCGAATTGCCAGCGCGTATCTTTGTCACGTTGCGTCCGGCGCACTATGCTTTGCTGGATCAGTACTATCAGTGGGTGGATGTGCCGCATCACATGGTACGGATGGTCCTGCACGATGATCTGCGGATCCAGACGCCCGCCATGCCCAATCTTGTCCGGCTGCGGCCTGGGGATGCCGAAGCAATTGCGGGGCTCTATGCCCACGAGGGCGCGTTTACGCCCGATTACTTTGACCCCTATCAACTGGATGATGGCGTTTTTTATGGCGTGCGCGATGAACAAGGTGTGTTGGTGGCAGTGGGCGGTACCCATGTCATTGCCCACGCTGAAGGGATGGGCGCGATTGGCAATATGTATACACACCCGGCGCAGCGGGGCAAAGGGTATGCGCGGGCGGTGTTGGGTGCCATCATTGCCGAATTACAAGCGCGCAACATTATGACCATTATACTCAACGTCGATGAAAACAAGGGTGCCGCGCGCCGGATTTACGAGCGCTACGGCTTTCGTGTGCATTGTTCCTTGATCGAGGCGGAAGGGGTAAAGCGGGCCGGTTGATGCCTTATCATCGACTCATCTGTTGAACTCAATTTTCACTTTGCAAATAATATACGTTATTTAACTTTCAACTGGAGTAATTTTAATGACTACACAAGATTTGAACTTCGATATTGCTGATATTAACCTGGCCGAAAAGGGTCGCTTTCGTATGCGCTGGGCCGCCAAAGAAATGCCCGTGCTCGACCTGATCGAGGAGCGCTTTAAGAAGGAGCAACCCTTCAAAGGTATCCGCATGGCCGCGGCCATGCATGTCACCAGCGAAACCGCCAACCTTATGCGTGTGTTGATCGCCGGTGGTGCCGAAGTGGCCCTCTGCGCCAGCAACCCGCTGAGCACCCAAGATGACATTGCCGCCGCGCTCGTCTCCTATTACGAGATGCCCGTCTATGCGATCAAGGGTGAGAGCAACGAACAGTATCACAGCCACATGAACAGTGCGCTCGACATCAAGCCGCACATCACCATGGACGACGGCATGGACTTGGTTGCCATGTTGCACACCAGCCGCAGCAGTCTGCTGGAAAATGTCATCGGCGGCACCGAAGAGACCACCACCGGCGTCATCCGCCTGCGCGCTATGGCGGCCCAGGGTAAGCTCAAGTTTCCGGTCGTGGCCGTGAACGATGCCATGACCAAGCACTTCTTTGACAATCGCTATGGCACCGGCCAAAGCACGATTGATGGTATCATCCGTGGTACCAATGTGTTGCTGGCTGGCAAGAATTTCGTGGTCGGTGGCTATGGTTGGTGCAGCAAAGGTATTGCTATGCGCGCCAATGGCATGGGCTCGAATGTCATCGTGACCGAAATCGATCCACTGCGTGCGCTCGAAGCCGTCATGGATGGCTTCCGTGTGATGCCCATGGAAGAAGCCGCCAAGATTGGGCACATCTTCTGTAGCGCCACCGGTGATATGCATGTCGTCAACACCCACCACATGAAGATTATGCGCGATGGCGCGATTCTTTCTAACAGCGGTCACTTTGACGTTGAGGTGGACATGAAGGGGCTCAACGAGATGGCCCTCAAGGTCACCCGCGTGCGCGAATTCCTGGACGAATATTTGCTAGAAGATGGGCGCCGCATTTATGTGGTGGGCGAAGGTCGCTTGGTCAATCTGGCCGCCGCCGAAGGTCATCCCTCTGCCGTCATGGACATGAGCTTTGCCAACCAGGCCCTGGCTGCCGAGTATATGCTCAAGCAAGGCAGCGCGCTCACTGGCAACGTCTATGATATGCCCGTCGATATCGATCGCGAAATTGCCCGCTTGAAACTCAAGGCGATGGACGTAGAAATTGACATATTGACCCCCGAACAGTCGGCATACCTCAATGAGTGGAGCGTAGGTACAGGCCACTGATCGATGGTGTTAACGTAAGGCCACTCCAAAAAATAAACGATACGCGTGCCCCTACGGCTACTTATTTTTTTGGATTAGCCTAATTTGGCATGTCCGCACCGCCCTGAAGGGACGGTGCTATATTGAGCAATGCCATAGATGATAAAAATTTACAGCCATTTACCCTGGTAATGCATTATCATCTATGCGCGATTGCGGTATAGTCAACGGTGCCCGCTCAAGCGGGCTTTAGCCCGCGTCGGTGACTAGCCCAGCGGCTTCAGCCCTGGGCAGACAGACAAAAGCTTTACTTGAAAGAGCACTGAACGCTACCATTCAACATTGTTTAGGAGATCAATTTATGTCGACATTTATGACTTCAAATAGTTTGCTGTTTACCAGCGAATCGGTGACTGAAGGTCACCCTGATAAAATGTGTGACCAGATCAGCGATGCTGTGCTGGATGCGATTTTTGAGCAGGATCCCATGTCGCGCGTGGCCTGTGAGACGGCGGTTAAGACGGGCTTCGTCATGTTGCTGGGCGAGATTACGACCCACGCCTTTGTCAATTTTGATAATTTAGTCCGTCAGGTGGTCAAGGAGATTGGCTTTGACCACAGCGATAAGGGCTTTGACGGCAACACCTGTGGTATCCAGGTTGCGATTGCTTCGCAAAGCCCGGACATTGCCCAAGGCGTCGATACGTCCTTAGAAACGCGTGGTGGGGAATCTGACGCGATTGATCAAGTGGGCGCAGGCGACCAAGGCATGATGTTTGGTTTTGCCTGTGATGAAACCCCCACCCTGATGCCGGCCCCGATCTTCTACGCCCATAAGTTGGCGCGGCGTCTCGCCGAAGTGCGTAAGAATGGCTCGTTGCCCTGGTTACGCCCTGATGGCAAAACGCAGGTAACCGTGGAGTATGAGCGCGGCAAACCTAAGCGCATCCAGACGGTGTTGATCAGCACGCAACATGCGCCGGAGATCGACCAGAATGAGATCCGCGAGGAACTGATCGAGAATGTGATCATGGCCGCGCTACCCGGCGAGATGCTCGATGCCAAGCTGAATATTTTCACCAATCCCACCGGGCGTTTTGTGGTGGGTGGGCCTATGGGTGATGCCGGGCTGACCGGGCGCAAGATTATCGTTGATACCTACGGTGGTATGGGGCGACATGGTGGCGGCGCGTTCAGCGGCAAGGATTGCACCAAAGTGGATCGCAGTGCGGCCTATGCAGCGCGTTGGGTCGCCAAAAATGTGGTCGCCGCAGGCCTTGCCGCGCGCTGTGAAGTCCAGGTGGCCTATGCGATTGGTGTGTCGCGGCCCCTTAGCATCAATGTCGAAACTTTTGGCACAGGCCGCATCGACGATGAGCGTATCGCCAAGTTGATCGACGAATACTTTGATCTGCGCCCTGGCGCGATCATCCGCGATCTCGACTTGCGCCGCCCGATCTATCGCCAGACCGCGGCCTATGGCCACTTTGGGCGCGATGATATTGCGCTGCCGTGGGAAAACACGGATCGCGCTGAAGCATTGCGCTCAGCGGCTGGACTGTAACGCAGAAATTTACATAATCTACGAAGGATACGAAATGTAACGATGCAGCGGGGAACGCGCCGAGGGGGCTCCCCAGGAGTAAAAACCGATACTTGAATCGTTACATTTCTACATTGAAAGCGCGGATGCGGCAAAGGCTTGAAAGGCGGCGAGTTGCTCGGCATTGCCCATCACCGCGACAAAATCACCGGCGTGAAATTCATAATCGAGGGTGGGATTCGCAAAGAGCTGATCTTCATGGATCACCCCCACCACGGCCACCCCGGTTTGATTGCGGATGCGCAGGGATTGGAGCGTGCTGCCAACCAGTGGGCTATTGCTCGGCAGTTGGAACCAGCTAAATTCTAGCAAACGCGCAAAGTTTTGCAGCTTGGTCACGAGGCGATGGTCATCATGCAGGTGATAGAGCGGGGCGTAGAGTTCGTGGCGAATGGCATCGGTGAAGTGATTGATTTCCATAGCGGGAATCTGTAAATGCACGAGCGCCTGCCGTGTAATCTCCAGGCTGGCTTCAAGTTCTGGCTGTACCACTTCATAGACACCCTGTTTGTGTAGCGTCTGCACATGCTCAATGTTCTCTGCCCGCGCCACAATATGCACCGTTGGGTTCAGATGCTTTACATGTTTGACAATCGTTTCCGTGACAATCATGCCTGGGGTAGTAATGAGCACGAGGCGCGCTTTTTGCACATGGGCTGCTTCCAACACAATTTCCTGGCTGGCGTCACCGTAAATTATCGGAAAACGGTCGGCCTTGGCTTCTTCGACCCGATAGTGGTCAAGCTCGATGATGACAAAAGCAAGCTCTAGGCGCTGCAAAACCACCGCGACCTGATGCCCCACCCGGCCCCCACCAGCAATGATCACATGATCATGCAAGCCCGCTTGCGGCAGATTGATCGTTTGTAGTGCTTCGCGCGGCACTTGGCGTCTGCGTCGGGCATACAACGTAGCCGTGAACCCAGATACGAAAGGGGTCAGAAACATGGTCACAATGGCGGTGGTCAAGGTCAACGAATAAACATAGCGATCAATCGAGTTGGTGCTGAGTCCTACCCGTGCCAGCACAAAGGCAAATTCCCCCACTTGAAACAACCCCAACCCCACGGCCAGCGGTACCACATTGCCATAGCCGAAAAGACGGCTTATGCTGCCCAAAATCAATCCTTTGCCTACAGCTACCAAACAGACAACCAGCAGAATGGTCGCCCAATTTTCCATGAGAAAAGCGGGATCCAGCAACATCCCCACCGACACAAAGAAGAGCAAACCAAAGAGGTCGCGCAGCGGAATAATATCGCTGAGGGCTTGATGACCATAATCCGACTCGCTCAAGACCATGCCCGCGACAAAGGCACCCAATGCAAATGAGAGGCCAAAGAGATAGGTAGCGTAGCCAATGCCCAAGCCGATGGCGGTGATCGCCAGTAAAAATAGTTCACGCGAGTTCCATGCGGCAATGTAGGCCATCAGCCGCGGCAATACGCGTGTGCCCACAAAGATCATCAAGAATAAAAAAAGCGCAGCCTTGACCGCCGCCCAGCCCAGCACAGGTAAGCCAGCCTCTAGATCGGCAAGTTGGGGCAAAATGATCATGAGCGGCACCACGGTCAGATCCTGTACAATCAACATGCCGATCATCACTCGGCTAGAGAGTGTGCCCAGCTTGCCCTGACTCATCAAGGTTTTGAGAATCACCATGGTGCTGGAAAGCGCGATCATGCCGCCAAACCAGATCGCCGCCACCCATTCCCACCCCAACATGCGCCCAATCGCAATGCCCCATGCCATGCTCAAGAGGACTTGGATTGGCGTGCCAATCAATGCAATATTGCGGACGGGTTTGAGTTCTTTGAGCGAAAATTCCAGCCCCAGCGCAAAGAGCAAGAGCGCCACGCCAATTTCCGCTAATAATTCGATTTCATGCGTGCCGGAAACCGTGACCCCGCCGGTAAAGGGCCCCACGACGATGCCCGCCAAAATATACCCCAAGATGAGCGGCTGTCTTGCCTGTTGGGCAAGCAAACCACCGACCAAACCCACAATCACAATAATTGCAATATCTGCCGCAATCCCCACTGCATCTATCCTCTCTACTTTTGAAGAACATCTGCTTGTGCTGCCGGTGCGTGGCAAACCCTGTCGATTCTGATGGCCTGATTTTTGCTAAATCCATGGGCTTGCTTACCGTAGCCTTGCGCCTATTCTAGCATGAGTAGACCCACTTTACCAGTGAAAATTGCACCAAGAATGCAACCTATTACTCTTGCCATTGTGTGTTTTGCGCGAAGGCTGTATAATAACCGCCATGAAAAAAGTGCTTTCTGGCGCGCTGCTGTGTGCCCTTTTGTGGCTTAGCGGCTTGGCGGTTACAGGATGTTCTCTGGTCATCCCATCGGTTGCTGTTGGTCATTCTTCGTTTACAGTTCCTTGGTTTGCAAGCGCTGCGCACCTTGCGCAGGTAGCAACATTACAGGCTGCGATCACCCCGGTATCCAACCCAGCACCCGTCGATACAGTTGTTTTCTATGCAGGGGAGGTCACCCTGCTGACCTATCCGCTAGCGCGTTATCAAAGTGATGCACTGGATCCTACCTATAATTGGCCCTACAAACGCTTTGACATGGAGCGTTTTCGCCAGGAAGCCCCGCTCCCCACGCCACACACCTATCGCCTGTTGATATTGGAAAATGCCTATTTGAAAGTGCTTCTTCTCCCGGAATTGGGTGGGCGCGTTTGGCAAGTGATCCACAAGCCGAGTGGCAAGCCCATGTTCTACCAAAACGATGTGGTGAAACCCACCCATTGGGGTGTTGCGGAGCAAAAAGGCTGGCTGGCGCTGGGTGGGCTAGAGTGGAGCCTGCCTGTTGTAGAACACGGTTACGATTGGGGAACGCCCTGGGCGTACACCGTTGTGGCCGATGATCCCGATCGGGCAACGGTGACCGTTTCTACACCCCGAGATGGTCGCTTCCTCCATGCCAGCATCATGATCACGTTGCGGGCGGGCGCGGCTAGTTTTGAGATCGCGCCAACGCTGACGAATCTTACTGATCAACCGTTGGCCTTTAGCTTTTGGCACAATGCCATGTTGGCTCCTGGCTCGGGCAAGCGGCCCAGTGCAGGGTTGCATTTTGTTCTGCCGGGCGACGCGATGACACTGCACAGTACCAACGATGCGGCGCTGCCCCAACCCGGTGGACGTTTTCCCTGGCCCATCTATGGTCGGCGCGATCTCAGCCGATTGGGCAACTTTCGCCAATACCTGGGCTTTTTCGAGGCTCCAGCCGCCCATGGCCCGTTTGTCGGTCTCTATGATCCCACCTATGATGCCGGTGCCGTACGCGTGTTTCCGCCAGAGACCCTGCGCGGTAGTAAAGTTTTTTCCCTGGGCTGGCAGGATGCGCTGGCCAGCAACAATTTTGCTGATGACGACTCGATGTATGTCGAACTGCATGGCGGGTTGGCCCCCACCTTTGACGATCAATATCAGCTACCCGCCAATGGGCAGGTAAGTTGGTATGAGACGTGGTATCCTGTGGCGGGGATTGGTGATTTGACCTTTGCCAATGAAACGGCGGCCATTGCTGTGCAGCCACGCGATCAGCAACTTGCGATTGGTCTCTATGTCACCCGTCCGTTGGCTGGCGTGTTGGTGAGCTTTGTCGGTGAACGGGTGCAGGAACGCTTGGCGATCCAGGCGCGACCCGATGCCCCTTATCGCGGTCTGCTGGCTGGCGACAAAGCATTCGCGAAAATTACCAAGCTTGAGTTGCAAGATCATGCCGGTCGGGCACTCTTAACCTATCAACTTCCAGAGAATTGATCATAGATTTTCATGCGTAATTTACGTATACGTTTTCCAACTTGGGCCATGTGGCTCTGCGGTGCGATTACTCTTTTAGCCGGTGTGCTGCTCCTCTTTGCGATTGTGTTGGGGGTACGGGCTGGTCAACAGCAGCTAGAAATCAACCGCCGCCAGCAAATTGGGCTGGCACTGCAACGCGGCATCGAATACCATGCCGGTGGCCAACTGGCCGCAGCGCAGACCGCGTATGAAGAAGTGCTCATTCTCGACGCTGATAATCGTGCCGCGCTTGAGGGGCTGGCGCACCTTCGTCAAATTGGCCCGCTGACCAATCGTGGCACGATTACCGTTGCCGGTTCTGCGCCTGTGCTGATGGCAACAACGGTAATGCTGCCCGCCGCAACCCCTGTGCCCGCTACACCTACCCCATTGCCGACGGTTGAGATCGCGCAAACCATGCAGCAAGCCGAAGCCGCCTACGCCGCAGGCCGTTGGTCGGAGAGCATCCCGCTGTTGCTGAAAATCCGTCAACTCGCGGCAACCTATGAAACCGCACGCGTGGACGAGCTGCTCTTTACGGCCTATATCAATCTCGCCACCGAAAAAGATAATCAGGATAAGCTGGAAGAAGCGCTGTCGCTCTATGATCAGGCGCTGGCCTTGCAACCCAACGCCGTTGAAATTCGCCAAGAACGCCAGTTGATTGTTGCGTATTTAGATGTTTTGACCTACAGCGGGGTTAGCTGGGAACGTTCGACAGATATGCTGCGCACCCTTTATCGCGAAGAACCGGATTATCGCGATATCAAAGAGCGTTTCCAGGAAGCCTTGGTCGCTTATGGCGCGGAGCGCGCGGCTGACCGCGCGTGGTGTGACAGTGCGGCGTTGTTAACAGAAGCGATCAATATTGCGATTACACCGGGCATTATTGCGCAGCGCGACGAATATCAAACGACGTGTGACCAAGTTGGCAATGAACCACCCCCTTTGGACGCCGCCAGCCTAGGCGTAACGGGAACGATTTCAACCGAAATTGGCATTGCCCTCACCGCTGATCTGCCAGTAACGATTGGCGATGCCAGCGGCTTATTGAGCCGGGGCCGCATTCTCTATTCGGCGACTGATGCTACAACCGGTCGCAATCGGATTATGCAACAGGCCGTCGGATCGGCGGCCCCAGCTACAGTTGTGCGCGAAGATGCGGCACAACCGGCCATGCGCCAAGATGGACAACGCTTGGTCTTTCGCAATACGCGCAACGACATGGCGGGCATCAGCGCGTGGGATGCTGGCACCGATCTGTTGCTGCGGTTTACTGGTTATACGGAAGATAGCCTGCCGAGTTGGAGTGCAGATAGCAACCGCGTGGTCTTTGCCAGCAATCGCGAGGGAGATCGGATTTGGCGGATTTATGCTACTTGGGCCGATGGCAATAACGAAAGCGTCACGTTGAGTATTGGCGAGTCGCCGGATTGGCACCCTGCACAAGACATGATTGTCTTTCGTGGCTGCGATGACAGCGGCAATCGCTGCGGTTTGTGGACGATCGATGGCGCTGGTGGCAACCGTGCCCCGCTGACAACGGTCGCTGCGGACAATCGCCCCGCTTGGTCACCCGATGGCCGCTATGTCGTCTTTATGAGTGACGGGCGTGATGGTAATTTTGATATCTACCGAGTTGATACAGTGACCGAACAAATAGTGCGTTTGACGAATTCGCCCGCATTGGATGGCTTGCCCACCGTCAGCCCGGACGGGCGTTGGGTGGCTTTTGTCAGCAACCGAGATGGCGGTTGGAAGCTCTGGGCAGTGCCGATGGGTGGGGGCAGCGAAACCCTGATTGCGCCGCTTTCCGGCAATTTGGACAACTGGCTGAGTCAGGGCCTGCAGTGGATTCCTTAGCGCCTGAATATTCAAACAAACTCTTAGGCGCTTTGGCCTTAGCGTTTTATATTACAGCATACTACCCTATGGTTGGTTTGACCGTTTGCTAACTTTTAGGTACAATAGCAAGATATCGGGGAGTAGCGCAGTTGGTAGCGCACAGCGTTTGGGACGCTGGGGTCGCAGGTTCAAATCCTGTCTCCCCGACTTATTGTTATTAATTGCGGATGGTCGGCTCGATCATCAGATGAGTTTACAGTCTGCAATTGAGTAACACTTTGCGGGTGTAGCTTAGTGGTAAAGTCTCGGCCTTCCAAGTCGATCAGGCGGGTTCGATTCCCGCCACCCGCTTTATTGCAGGCCACAGATTGCAACCACGTCCTTTTCTTCCGCTCACCATGCCAAATCTTTGACTACAGACACTAGACCACGGATTTAGACATGCCCTGGATCGGTAGCTCAACGGCAGAGCAGGGGGCTCATAACTCCTTGGTTACAGGTTCGAATCCTGTCCGATCCACTTTAACCGCCTCTCCTGTTTTTTGACAACTATCATAGGCGCAGGAACGGTGAGATACCAAGAGGATTACCTTGACCTGCTGACAGGGGACTTGAAAACTGCGCACGGCAAGCACGGCGTGATGAATAATTTGTGAGTTACCTACCGTGCAATGCGATTGCCGAACGTCGTTAGAGCGTCGAAAAGAAAAGCCCAGGCGATTGACCTGGGCTTCCTATAATAAACCAGCAGCTTTTAGCAAGCCAGTCAGTTCTTTTTTCTTAACATCTTCCTTGCTACTTTTTTCGTAAACAAGCAACATGTAAATCTCTTGCTTGGGCTGACCTATAACATAATACACGACTCTATAGCTGCCACTCTTTCCTCTGCGTAAATCAGAATTCTTTACTCTGACTTTACGAACACCCTTTCCACCCGGAATTACATCGCCTTGCTCAGGGTTGCTTTGGATAGAGTTGATAATCTCCTTCATGTCGTCTTTGACATGTGGATAGTGCTTATCTAACTGCTTGACTGCTTTCTTGAAGCTATCGCATAAGACGATTTCATAGCTCATCCAATTCGGCTTCCCAGTCTTTGCTGGGTGGACAATTACCCACTTGAGAAAGCAGTTTATCTAACACACCACTGCTTACCAAAAAAGTATCATCGGAGTCGTCATCGTCCCGCGCGTCAGGCGCGAACTGCTGGCTAGCTGCTTTTATATTTAAACCACGATAATACTCAGCCATTGCGTCGAGAGTGATTATTGTGTCCCCCCTTTCATTGGGTGCAAGGCCGGTGCGCGCTTCTTTCCATGGGGCTTCCATGTGTGTCAAGTCGCTAAGTTGTTGCGCCGACAAATCACCATAGTGATCAAACACAGCCTTTATAGTTTCCTTGTGCTCTTGGCCTATAGCCGCAGGCCGACCTGCCGGTATAGAGTATATCTCAAAATTTCCCTTGTGGACTTTATAGAGAGCAGGACATACTGGGCCATTTGCCCAAGCTTGGATAGGCTCATCAAAAATAGCCTTGTCATCCCAAACAGTAGCCCAAGCCTGGCAATAGTAAACAAGCTTCTGCAATTTCCATGCAGTGATAGGAAAACGTTTTTTCTCGCGAAATAATTCAATTATATATTGGGCAGCATCAAGAACATTCGCCATGACCGCCTCTTTCCATTTCTAGTGATACACATAACAAACGCCTACTCACAAGACGCTTGCAGGGTAATATAGGTTATGAAACGTTGCTGTACGGCGTCTTTTCTCGACTAAGCGAGGAGAGGTTAGTTTGTATTGCAACCTATATAATAGTGAAAAATGGCGGAAATGTCAATACCCAAGGCCTTGTATAATAACACAAGTATCCCAAAATATCCCAAA
>DAOTTR010000568.1:0-3696 GCA_034437715.1 Caldilineaceae bacterium | reverse complement strand
GAGAATTAAATTTCATTCAACAAGCCAGTTAATGACCTGTAGACCTTGATAGTTGGCATAGTCAGCCACATTATTTGTAACAAGAATAAGATTATTAATGGAAGCAACCGCAGCAATTTGTCCATCGGCATAGGGCGGTTGTAATCCAAGATTGGTTAAGCGCGCCCGTTCGCTTGCATACCACTTTGCCGCTTTGTCGTCATAGGGCAATATCGGCATTGTGGCTGCAACGGTGCTCCATAGATAGTCTTCAATTTCGGAGCGTCTCTGTGAAGGTGCCAAACGATGGCAGCCAAACCATAGTTCATGCCAGACAGGTGCCGCAATGGCAAGCACATCTGGATGTTGCTGAAGATGACGAAGGAGATGCTGATTTGGATTACGTTTGAGTGGCTCTGTCACTATGTTCGTGTCAAGTAGATAGCGCAATTTTACCATTCTGCCTCTCTGCTGGGCGATTGGTCGCGCACATCATTAAAAATGGTATCAGGATCAAGATCCAATGCTTGTTCCTCGTGGCGTTGACGAAAGGTGATATACGCTTCCCAGAAGCTTGGTCGTTGGTTTTGCAACCGCTCATACTCGGCTGGCGAAAGTAAAAAGGCGACTAACTTGCCACGGCGCGTAAGTTGAATCACCGTTTCGTCTTCTACCGCGCGCACAAGCTCTGTAAGGTGATCGCGTGCTTCAGCAATTGAATATGTTTTGGTCATTTGTTGCTCCCTATAGTAAGATAGCCATCTAGATGGCTATCTTAGTTTCTTGTTGTTACTTTGTCAAACTATCTGAAGGAAGAGAACCAATGTCGAAGATTCCCTTAGCAATTGTTGGCTGTGGCGGCATGGGCCATCGCCACATGTATGGTCTGGCCGAATTGCAGCGCGCCGGACTTTCCCCCTTTGAACTGGTCGGCGCGTGTGATCCGGTGTTGGAGAATGCCGAATCGCTGGCCGATCAGGCGGCAGAACACTTTGGCACACGGCCCACCGTTGTGGGCAAAATGGACGATCTGGTGGCGTTGGGCGTGCAGGCGGTGGATATTACGACGACCCCGCGCTTTCACCATTCGCTGGGTGTGCAAGCGGTCCACAATGGCTTCCACGCCATGATCGAAAAACCAGTGGGCCTGACGGTGCGTGCCAGCAACATTATCCGCAAAGCTGCCGCCGAGAAAAATCTGGTGGTGAGCGTGGCCGAGAACTATCGGCGCGACCCAATCAACCGCCTGGCCAAAGCGCTGATCGATGGCGGCATCATCGGCCAGCCGCGCTTTATGATCCACACGACCACCAGCACCGGGGGCAATCAGATGATGATCTCGGTCTGGCGACATCAGAAAGATCAGAGCGGCGTGCTGTTGGATGTGGGCGTGCATTTTGCCGATATGATGGAATACTTTATGGGCGAGATCAGCAGTGTCTACGCCCAGACGCGCCTCTATGAAAAGACGCGTCACAATCCTGCCGGGGCTGGGGAAACGCCTCAATCGGCCCCCAACCCGATTTATGCCAAATTCCAAAAGCAGATGCCAGCGGACTTTGAAGCCACGGCGGAAGATGCCTGCTACGCCACGATCAACTTTGCCAGCGGTGCCGTCGGCCAGTATATTGAAAACCATGCCGGTCATGGCAAAGGCATCTGGTGTCGTGAAATCCATGGCTCCAAAGGCTCGATGGATCTGCCCAATGATCGCAGCGGACGCAACCTAGTGCTGCACCGCCTGGGCCAGGAATCGATCAGCGATGAACGCATTTTGGATCTGGTGCCAGATTTCAAGTTAGATACGGCAACTGCCGCGCTCTTTGGCGGGGATCGGCTCTGGAAATATGAATTTCCCTTTGAATATACCGACCGCAAGTTGATCGCCGTGGAATATGATGACTTTGCGCGCGGTATCTTGGGCGAACGCCCCGTCGAAGTGGATCTCTATCAGGGCACACGCTCGGTGGCGGTCTCCTATTCGATCTTGGAATCGGGCGTCGCAGGCCGCTTGGTGACGCTAGATGAGGTGCTCAATGAAGAACTAGACGCATACCAACGCGATATTAACGATAGTATGGACATCTAACCCCCCGCTTCTATTTGATAAACCCGTAAAAGTCGTACGATTCTTGCCTTGTTTTCGCGATAATTGGTGCGACTTTTACATGGTTTGTTGATAAAGTCTACCTACCCCACCAAGGTGCGCCAAATCGATCGCGCACCTTGGCGGGGCTTTTCTACTAAACTCTTGATTTTCCAGAAATGAAGGTTCACATGAATTCAATGCACGGCATTCCCTTTGAACGCTGTGAGATCGTGCGCGTCGGCTTTATTGGGGTGGGCAACCGGGGCAGTTCCTTGCTCAAAGAGATGCTCGCCTGTGATGATGTCCAGGTGGTCGCCGTGGCCGAGGTAGGTGAGAGTGCTGCGGCGCGCGCGGGTGAGCAAATTGTGGAGGCTGGCCAAGCCGACCCCCAACGCTTTACGGGTGAAGATAGCTGGCGCAACCTATTGGAACTCGACTTGGATCTCGTTCTAGTCGCCACGCCCTGGACGACGCATACCCCCTATGCCGTGGCCGCCATGCAAGCGGGCAAGCATGTGGCGGTCGAGGTGCTGGTAGCCACCACGTTGGAAGAGTGCTGGCAATTGGTAGAAACGTCGGAACGCACGCGCCGCCACTGTATCATGCTGGAAAATTGCTGTTACGACTATTGGGAAATGGCCGTCAAACGCATGGCTGAGGCTGGCTTGCTGGGCGCGTTAACCCATGCCGAATGCGCCTACATCCATGATCTGCGCGCCATGTTGCTCGAAGACCGCAGTGAAGGCTTATGGCGACGCAGCGAGCATATTGAGCGCAACGGCAATCTCTATCCCACGCATGGCCTGGGTCCGGTGGCCAAGATTTTGGGGATTGGGGCCGATGATCGCTTTGACTATTTGATCTCGATGAGCAGCCGTGAAGCCGCTATGAGTGCCTATCGCGATGCAACGTTGCCCGCTACGGATGCCAAGCGCCAAGAGATTTACCGCTGTGGTGACATGAATAGCAGCCTGATCCGCACCCAGCAAGGGCGCACGATCCTGTTGCAACATGATTCGCATACGCCCCGCCCCTATGAACGCAACTTTTTGATTGGCGGCACCAAAGGGCTTTTCCGCGATTATCCGCCACGCCTCTATCTGGATGGCCTGGGCAGCCATGAAGCCTGGTTGCCAATTGAGGAATATAAGGCACAATGGGAAGATCCGCTTTGGACGCGCCTGGGCGAGTTGGCACGCAAACGCGGTGGCCACGGCGGCATGGATTTCATTATGATCTACCGCCTGCTGCAAACGATCCACCAAGGCTTGCCGCCGGATATTGATGTTTACGACTCAGTCGAGTGGAGCGTTCCTGGCCCGCTCTCCGAATTATCCGTGGCCGACCGCAGCCGCCCCATCGATTTTCCGAATTTTCGCCGCTACCAAGCAACAATGGAAGCATGAACACACTTCCAGAATTGACAGAAAAAGCAGCATTGGTTATGATGCAGGTACTTCTCCAAACCGATATACATTTTCATAGACCAACGCAGAATCTTATCTGGGCGTACGCAATCACCGCTTGATCCCATCGCAAAGTTCGGCTTTTCGCCATTGCTGTGCTGTAGGAAGCTTGTGGATGCCCTTCGGTTGTAATCATTCAGGTTGAATCGCCGGATCAGTGTC
>DAOTTR010000567.1:0-1827 GCA_034437715.1 Caldilineaceae bacterium | reverse complement strand
GTAGAAGACAATTTCAAGCACAATATGACCATTTGCTTTGATACCCTTCTGCCGCAGTGGAACTATGTTGCTCGCCCTCTTCGATCACAAGTCGTTGGTTTTATTTAATCCGTATTCCTACTTATAGACGAACCATTTAAAAGTCAACCCAATAAGCCCGGTAATGCACGAGAGCATACCTATGACTTTTAAGGGTTTTATCTATTAGGCCGCTCTGTACACCACACTAGCGTTGCCGTTTCAACAAGTTGCGCTGCTGGTAGACCGCCGCGGCTTCGCGTACCATGGCGGCGGTCGTCGTGGCGTTATACTGAGTTTCCAAGGTGGTGGCCATTGCTTGCAACTGTTCATAGGTGGAGCGGCCAGGGCGCATGATCTCGTACATGTGCAACAACTCTTCATTGGGGACGGCAGTCAATTCTGCGGCGCGCGTCAGATTTTCGGCGAGTTGGGTGAAGCCAGCCTGTTGTGCCACGGCCGCCTGGGCGTGCAAGGTCTCGGCACCGATCTGCAAATCATCAGGGGACAGTTCAGCCAGTGTATCCAGCCCAATCGCTTCGGCTTGGCGACCACTGGCGGCGCGCAAGTCACCGTTGGTGTTTTCTAGTAAGGGATAAGTCATCGAATTTCTGTCCAGTCTATCTGGGTTGCGCGAGCCTAGAGCTATACATCTGGCTCCCAATCAAAAAACAATTCTGTCGGCGGTTCGTCGGTGATGGCTTCGGTTTCGCGTCGATGCAGCAGTGCCGTCTTCACAATCAATTTGAGACGCGCCCAGTTATCGATCTTCACACCCACCGGTTTGGTCGCCACGCCGTTGGCATAGCGCGCAGCATTACGGCCAATCGCTTCATAAGTTTCCAGGGTCAAGCTTGGTGACTGGGGAAATAGCTCCAGATTGTTGAGGCGAGCCAGCCCTTTTTTGTGGATAATCGTGGTACCGCGCGACTGAATGCCGATGCTGATGCCCGAGCCGCTCAACTCGGCCCCAATCTGGCCAATCGCGGCACAGTCTGAGGTGTGATGCACTTTGACCACGCGCGCAACCAAGCCTTCCTTGGCAACACCGGTGAGAATCGCTTCCAACACCGCTTCATGTTCCAGGCCACCAATCGTGCGCGTCAGTTCACGATTAAAGGCGGGGCCAACGGCCACGATTACTTCTTGGCGCGTGCCATCCTTGGCCGTGCCCATGTCTACCAATTTGGGCGTCGGTTCGCCGATCTGTGGGTTGATAAAATCGCGCGGTGACTTGGCCTGGGGAATGCGCTGGATCTCGTCCCAGCGTTCGCCTTGCAAGCGATAACCCGTAGTGGGGCCGGTGTAGTCGTTGACATCGTTGATACCGCTCAGCACATGGAAGTTGCGATCGAAAATGGCCGATGGTTGCAGATAATCGCCGGCAATGCGCTGCCGCCCCATTTCCAACAGATTGCGCGCCGTGTCAGTAAAACCGCGCCGCTGCAAGGCCGCCACGACAGTCAACATGGTTTGGTCGCCCACTAGGAAACGATCGGCAGCCTCTAAATCGGTGATCAGATCCCGATCTTGCATATCATCGCTGCTATGGCCGGTTGTGGCGGCCTCGACTTCTGCATCGGTAATTGGCGGGAAGCCCAGTTCGGCGTAGACAGCCTGGATCGCCTTGGCCCCTTGGCTGCGAATCGCCAACGCCTCTTCCTCGGTGATCGGGCGCAGACCGGCATCGATCTGCATGTCGCGTTGGAGCACGTTATAGTCGTCAAAATCCTCAGCGTCATAATTGCCACCGCCAAAGAGATTGTCCCGTTTGGGCACGGCGCTATAGCCCGAATGAATAAAGTCGGT
>DAOTTR010000566.1:0-25144 GCA_034437715.1 Caldilineaceae bacterium | reverse complement strand
CGCAACGCGTCTAGTTCGTCAATCACGCGCTGGGGATTGAGGGTCACACTTGTTATCATCCTTCACGTTGTCCTATCTGTTAATCGATGGTATTCCGTCTACTTGCCAACCTTGATTTTATGTACATAATTATAGCCCCGACGCTTGCTCTTTGCACGATTTGGTAAATGCTGCCCGCCGTGAGTACAATGATCTTGGAAAGGAATCTATTGCAATGAACACAATTACACTGCCTGCTCATTTTGATGGCGAACAGATTCGGCTAGATGTCCCTTTTGCATTAGAACCGCATACACGGCTACTTGTGACAATTCTGCAGCAGACGCCTTCAGAGACTTTAGAGGCATCCGCAGAATTACTCTCTGAACAGGAGAGAACAATTTGGGCGTTATTGTCCAGCGCAGGTTTAAATGCTGCCTATGGTGATGGTGAGCCTGAGTATGCGCTTGACTTAATCACGGAAAAGAATCCTGATTATGCAGGAGGGTGATATCAGCGTTTACCTGCTGCGCTAGTATCCCGTTTCTGCATCGCAATCAGCGACACAAATTCATAGGCCAAATTCGCCGCCAGCAGACTAGTCGTCCCGCCAACATCATAAGCCGGCATCACCTCGACCAGATCGTAGCCCACAAAATTGACCCCCACCAAGCCGCGCAGAAGTTGTTGGCTCTGTGCGCTGGTAAAACCACCGACTTCTGGCGTGCCCGTACCCGGCGCAAAGGTCGGATCGACAAAATCAATGTCGAACGAGAGATAGGCTGGCCCCGCACCAACGCGGGCGCGCACACGTTGGATAGCTGCGTCCATGCCAATCCGATGGAGTTCTGGTCCGTCAATCAACTGCATCCCAGCTTCCTCGGTCATGTTGTAATCTTCGGGGCCATAGAGCGGACCGCGCAGCCCGATTTGGCTAGAGCGCGCAACATCAAGCAGTCCTTCTTCCAGGGCGCGCCGAAAGGGTGTGCCGTGCGTATCTTTGCCATCAAAATAGCCATGCCAGAGATCGCTGTGCGAATCAAAGTGGACGAGTGCCAGCGGTCCATGGGTTTGGGCGGCGGCGCGCAACAGCGGCAAGGTTACCGAATGGTCGCCACCCAGAAAGATCGGCGTGGCCTTACTCTGGAAAACCGTCAGCGCGCCGGCTTCAATCAATTGGTGTGATTCGGGCAGATAGCCAGGCACCGTGGCCAGGTCGCCGTAGTCAACCCCCGAACAGTGCTCAAAGATGTTGATGCGCAGCGCCGGGTTATAGGGGCGCAACAACACTGATTGATCGCGGATCGCCGAAGGGCCAAAGCGCGCACCTACCCGATAGGTGCCGCCGGTGTCAAAGGGCACGCCGACAACGGCAAAATCGACGCCGCGCAGATCCGTGACATGGGGCAGGCGCATAAAGGTGCGAATCCCCGAATAGCGGGGATAAACCATGGCGTCCAGGGGTTGGTAATGTGGGTGGGTTGACATGCTTAACCTTGCTATAGTGGTATGGGTAACGGTGTCATGGCGGGCATGCTTGCGTAGATATACTGCAATCACATAGCTGATTATATACTACTGCGTTCATGTCTGTATATCTTGATCAGCTATGTGATTGCAATGGGTAGCGGATGTAATTCAGTTTTGGGGCATGTATCGGGGACGAGCGAGGTACAGTTTGTCAAGCCGGTGTGGTTGTCTCTCCTATTGCGCGCCCCTGCTAAAATTTACACCTAGATCTGCTAGTCACTTGCCGCCAGTAGTGGATCAGCGGGTACAGGTAGCATGGTCCGATCCATGCGATAGAGCAACCAGCCTACCATCACTACTACCCCCACCAAGGTGAAGAGCCCAGTCTCACCCGCCAAGTATTCCAACGTAAGCGGCAAACCGACAGCGACGGTCAACGCAGTAAACATTCCCCAGAAAGTATTAAACGCACCGTGGGCCAGGGCGGCCGGCCAGACACTGCCACTCTGCAGGCGCAAATACCCGTAAAATATCCCAGCTGCAGTCAGTGTCAAAAGAAACAAGGTGACAACAAGCAGGCGATTTCCACTGCCGTGATAGAAGGGTGTCATGAGCATGAGTGGCAGATGCCAGATGCCATGCAACAAACCACTGATCAAGAGGGCCCGCACGCGTCCCAACGGCAGCAGATGTGGCAGCAGATACCCCCGCCAACCGATTTCTTCCGCAAAAGCAATGAGCGAACCGATGAGCAGGCTGATGATCAGGTTGAGGAGGAGGTCTAGCGTCCCTGGATACAGAGTGAAGTCGATACGACCGATGCCTGTCGTCCAGACGATGGCATAGGTGCAACTGAGGACGAGCAAAGGGCCCAACACAGCGAGCGGCCAACTGCGCCACCCCGCACGGTGCAAGCCAAGCGCTTGCCAGATCGCTCGGGTGTAGCCGTCACGGGTGAGGACGAGCAGCATCAGCGAAACCGCTGCCAGTGGTGTAAACATGTAGACGACTTGGATACTATTTCCCAACCCCTGCCCAACGGCGGCCACCAGCACAGCCAAGCCAAAGGCGATCAGGTAAAATAAGGTTGCTTTTGTGGAACGGCTGAGTTGATTGAACATACTGAACTTTTTCTTTCTGGTTTTCATTAAGTACTCTGCAAAGTAAAATTCAAGAAGTATTTATAAAAAGATTTGACCTAAATTATATGAATTAGGCAGGTAAAAATCTGTGAAATCCGTGAAATCCGTGGTTATATTCTCTAAAAATTTTCTGCATACTACGTAAGTAAAAGTGAGAAAGTCTTTGTAAAAACTACCGGTCACGAATTGCGCAAATTTTACGAATGGTCAAGGAGAAATTCGGTTTATTCGGTTCATTCGTGACTAAGCTTTTTAAGAACTTTCTATGCTTTACTTAGATGTTTCTGTACCTACATCGGTTAATTAGTGGTTTGGTTGCTTAATTTTTACAAATCAATGATCTGGCTGTACGCCGGTAATTCGTCAGCTGATTTGTAAAAATTAAATGTTCGCAGCACTAGGCTTTCGCTTCATTCCTTCACAATACGCCCCTTATCAACTAGCAAAGTTCATCACAAGCACTAGAAGCTGTAGCCGAAAAACAGTCCACGGATTACGTGTTAGCCATTGATGATTGTTAATGCCAGCCAATGCTTACTGGTTTATCATTGTTTGTGGCGCGTGGATGTTGCGCTTGGTTACCGGATAGATGACGGGTTGGCGGATTAGATTCGATCCTGTGGCGATGACAATAGCCGCCGCCAACGCACACCAGAGCGCCGCCATCAGCCACCAAAGCTGGATCAAATCCGCGCCACTGAAGGTTGGGTTAAATAGATACCGGGCTGTTAAATTCTGCGCCGTGTGAAATAGTATTGGTAATAACAAATTGCCTTGCGTATGGTTGTACAGCCAGGTCGTCACGATCGCGAAAGACATCACAGACAGGAACCAGGGCAAGCCGTTCTGCATGTCATATTCGAGGCCAAACAGGGGTAGATGCCAGATTGCATGCAACAAACCTAGCAATAGCGCGGCAGCCAAGGCAGTACGCCCGATCAGGAGCCGGGGTAGTGCAAAACCGCGCCAAGCCGGTTCCTCACCCAGCCCAATGCCAATTAAAATAAAGAGAAACGTCGGCAGCAGATCGGCAAATGGTGGTAGCTGTACTGTGTTCGCCAGCTGCGCACCAAGCAGCAAGTTCAACCCCATCGCTACCCCAATAATCGTTGGCGGGAGGAGGAGCACCAGGGCATACCAGCGTAGCCCGACACGCCACTGGACAATCTGGCGCAGAAAGTCGAATATGCCCGTTTTGCCGCTGGTAAGGGCCAACATAATCAGCGCCGCCAAGAAAGGCCCCATAGGAAACATGGAATGTAGCTCAAAGAGATTTCCAAACCAAGAGAGCGCATAGGCTAGACAAAAAAACATAATCAGTGAATGGCGCTTCATGAAAGAAAGTATTGGGTTCACGTGGTTTCCTTTTGATGAATGATTTTTATAAGCAACATATTTTGTGAGTTATGGATCAATGGTTGGACGCGCCAGTGGCTACCGACCACACGGAATAGGCACCAATGGGATGCAAGTCAGGGTGCCAAAGGGCAGGCGTCATCTGCCGCCAATGTCGGCATCTGCTGCACCGCAATCAAGGTGAAATTCAGGTTGTAGAGCTTGAGCAAGATGCTGTACAACTCGGCTTGGTCGCGCAGCGGACCGGTCAGAGTGGCTTCACCATTCGGGAGATTCGCAACCGCTAAGGGCGCAAACCAGCTGGCCAGCGTGTTGTCTAAATGACATTGGACACGGATTTGGTAGCTGATGTGCATTTCCCTCATGCCAACAGTATAGCCGTCAACCAGGGCGAATAGCGTCTATCAAAAGATAGATTGTGGATGGAGGATGGGTGGAGAAAGGTTAGTCGGTGAGCAGACCAAGCGCACGGCCACACGCAATCGCCTGGGTGCGACTCTGTACAGCCAGTTTGCCGAAGATACGATTAACATGCGTTTTGACGGTGCCAGTAGTGACAATCAAGCGGGCTGCGATCTGGGTATTGGAGAGCCCTGCGGCGATCAAGTGTAAGACTTCACGTTCACGAACGCTGAGTGGCTCAACCAGCGTTTGGATGGACGATGGAGAATTGATAATGGGTCGCGATGGTGGGTCGGTTACTGTAGGATCACTGGTGCTAGATAGCGCGCCAAACGTGGCCCACAAGCTGTCCAGATAAGTCTGTTGGTGAGCCTCTGCGCGCTGCGCTCTGCACGCTGCAATCAGCAAACGCATCGGTTCACCTTCATCCACAAAGAGGCGCAGATAGCCTGCGGGTTCGGCCAGCGTCAGGCTGCGCCTGAAGGTAGCCTGTGCTGCAGCGTGCTGCCCTTGCGCCTGTTCGATCAACGCTTGCAGCATCAGAATTTCAAGCATGTGGCTCCCCCACCCTCTTGTCGTCGCGGTGTTGAGCAACGGGGTGAGGATGGCGCTGGCTTCCTGCAAAAAGCGCACCTGCGGTTCGTGCGTGTATTGGGTCAGCCGAATGCGCACGCGTGTAAGCTGCTGGAAGTACACTAGGAGGGTATCGCCCACGGGGTAGATTGCCTGGTCCCACCGCAGGGCTGCGGTGAGGTTGTGCTGGCGCAAGTGTAATTGTGTGCGCTGGGCTGCTAGCCAATCATATGCGCCCGCGGCGGCGATCGGTGTTTGAGTTACCCAATGCTCGGCCTGTTGCAGTGTAGTGAGGGCCATCGCTTGCTCCCCCGCCGCCCATTGACAGCGCGCCAATGCACTATAGCCACGCAGCAGCATACCAATTTCCGTCGTACCTTGTAAAAGCTGAATTCCTTGGGTTAGGTTTTCGGTGGCTGACCCCAATCTATTCCATTCATACAGCACCTCGCCCAGGCCGATATGCGCCATTCCTGCCGCTGGCAGGCGTGAGTTGCCCAACCGGCTACCTCTAGATAATGCCTGCTCGCTGGTCTGTTTTACCTCTATCAGTTGACCTTGCCAGGCTTGATCGGTCGCAAGCTCTTCAAACGCAGCCAGCACCAGGTATTCTGCTCCACCAGCAGAACCGAGTGTAATGGTATCCGCCAACCAGCGCTGGGCAGACGCCCTATCTCCCTGCTGAAGATAGGCGGCTCCCATATTCAAGGCAGTTGCTGCCCGTAAGACCAAGGCCGTCAAGGGCAGTTGCTGCATCGCGGCTTGGGAAAGCGTAAGCGCACGTAGCATATCACCCCGGAAACGGGCAATGGTTGCATATAATACGGTCAATCCAGCCGCGACATCGCTAGATAAATCCAGGCGATTCAACGCGGGCGCGGCCTGGGTTAACAATGCGTCTATGGCATCAAACTGATGGGATAGTGCAAGTGTCATGCCATAAACCAGGATCAGTTGTGGTCTATTATAGATAGTTGTCACCGGTAAGCGTTCGACGAGCCTGCGTACCAGTAGCACCTCGCTTTGCTGCAACACGGTAGCCAACGCAACCCGCTCAATCAGGCTAGCCGCCAGCTCGCTATCCGGTATCGCCAGCGCATGCGTGACAGCCTGCTCGAGCTGTCCAGCGGCGGCATACCAGAGGCTAGCGCGTTGGTGTAAATGCGCAATGATCTCGGGCTGGATCTGTTGCAAACGGTTGCGCAATACTTCAGCAAAAAGGTGGTGATAGCGATACCACTGGCCCGCATCGTCCAGCGGGATGAGGAACAGATTCGCCTGTTCCAGCTTTTCCAAAAGCTGTTGGCTGTCACGTCTGCCCGTTACAGCATTGCAGAGCGCGGCGGTCAATTGCTCAAGGATCGCCGTCTGCAATAAGAAATCTAGCGTGCCTTCTGGGCGACGGTTGAGCACTTCTTCAACCAGATAACTTACCACATGGCGGTGGCTGCCGGAGAAGGCTTGGATGAAGCCGGTCACATCTGTACGTCCCTGCATCGACAAGGCGGCCAGTTGCAATCCGGCAATCCAGCCTTCTGTGCGTGTCTCCAGGGCTGTGATCTCAGTGGCAGACAGAGTCAGCCCCATTACCTCGTTGAGAAAGGTTGCTGCCTCTGGGGGTGTGAAACGCAGCTCATCGGCGCGCACTTCGACCAGTTGGTTGTGCACGCGCCACCGCGCTAGGGGCAAGGGCGGATCGATGCGCGACGCCAGACACAGATGCAACTGCGGGGGCAGATGATCAAGCCAGAAGATAAGCGATTGATGGATCGCTGGACTGTTGATGAGATGATAATCGTCGAGCACGAGGCAAATGGGACCCGGCAAGCGCGCCAGATCGTTGAGCAGGAGGGTAAGGAATATTTCAGTCGGTGGTGGTTGGGGCGCTTGCAACAGCGCCATTACCTGTGTACCTAGGTCGGACTGCACTGTTTGCAAGGCCGCTACCACGTAGCTCCAAAATCGGCTTGGATCATTGTCACTGTCATCTAGGGAGAGCCAACAGAATTGGGGCAATGGGCTTGCTGTATTGGGCTGGCTAGGTAGTATCTCTCGTTTGGAATCCACCATCGACGCGTCAATCCATGCACGGATGAGAGTGGATTTGCCAAACCCAGCTGGGGCGCAAATAAGCGTCAATTTCTGGACGAAGCCCGCATTTAATTTTTGGAGCAAACGCGGGCGACTTACCCATATTAAACGCCCACTGCGCGCTTGCGGCCCGGGTATATACAGCTTGGTCTGGAGTAAGGGCATCAAGATAGCGCTTCCTCTGCAGTGAGCAAAATTGAGACGCAACGACTGGCGCAACGACTGGTGCAACGACTGGCGCAATTATACCAGGGTTCATGCACGATGTATTAACGCCGGATCCCCCACGCGCAAAGCGAGTGGGAAGTAATGCACATTACCTCACCACTCGCTTTGTGTGTACGGATATAGCTACCTGTGTCTGGGCTATCTGTCGGTTACGTACTGCGCGTATCGATATCGCCTTCGTAACGCAAGGCATCTGGACCGCGCTCATTCGTGCGGATGCGGATCACCCCACGCACCCAACGTGACCGGCGAAAAGGCCCAAGTCGGCGATGCCTGTGCCGCGCTGATCGCCGTTTCGCCATACGTATGGTTGACGGCCCCAAATTGAAAAGCAAATCCACAAATCCAATACCCGATCGCGCCGATGCAGAAGACCATCATGTTCATCATCATCGTATGCGCCACATTTTTTGCACGAGTGAACCCCGCTTCCACCAATGCAAAACCGGCTTGCATGAAAAAAACCATGAAGCCGGCTAAAAGAACCCAAAGAATGTTTGCGTTGACAGTCAAAACTTCAACGCTTGTTTTCAACTCTTCCATAGCATGTTTCCTTTTAACCTCGCTTTAACTGCAGAATCAACTAAAGCGACCCTTTTGTGCATAATGCACTTCCATCTTGTACGGATGGGGCAAATAGTGGCCCGACTATTTGCGCTATTCAATTAGGAATGCTCTTGCATATGCAGTATGTTGCATATGCGTTTGCGCCGTTGCCTTTTCCTTTCTTTCGCATCTGTCTGGCTGGTACTTGGTAAGAAATATGTACCGAATGACAAGTCTACGCCTGCGGATGGGGGCAAACACCCGCGACTTCTTACAGCAATGGCCAAACAAAAGTAGGCAATTTGCACAATATTTATGTCTATCTAGGAGTTACGCAGTTGCCTGGGAACGCCGGCATCCTGCCGGCCTGCCACCAGAGATGGCAACGCTGCCAACTGCGCAACTCCTATCTATCAATAGTTTCCCTGCTTGCTTATTGATCTTCCTATGTCTACAAAAGCTTAATTTGCCCGCGGTATGGCAATGACAAAATGTCTGCGCTAGACGCCTGGAACTGAAAATTAATTTGACGGCTATTGTGTAAAGTATGCTACAATTTATAGCATTGAGCAGCGCTCATGCTGTATGCGGCTTCGATGGCGATCTGTCTGGGCGCGGTATTCATCCCAACGCTAGTACGCTAGGGCGATATGTAGAAGCTAATGATTCGACAACTACCCAGGTGGATTTGGTTGGGTGCTGCTGTGCTTTCCTTATCGGCAGGGCTAATTAATGCAGTCGCGTTTTCTGGATTTTCACACAATGCGGTAACGCATGTAACGGGGACAGTCACCAAGAGTGCGATGGCATTGGCTTCGGGCCAATTTACTGCCTATTTTTTGAGCACGGGCCTGATCATGGCTTTCCTGGCAGGTGCGATTCTCAGCGGTCTCATTATCGGCAACGAACATTTGCGGCTGGGTCGTCGCTATGGGTTGGCGTTGATTTTAGAAAGTGGCCTGCTGCTCGTCTCCTACCTTTTTTTTACACGCGGGGCTAGCGCCGGCGAACTCTTTGCCTCGGCAGCTTGTGGTCTGCAAAATGCCATGATCGCAACGTACAGCGGCAACGCGATCCGCACTACGCATATGACTGGGGTTGTGTCGGATCTGGGGTCAATGGTGGGGAATTTTATTGCCGGGCGGGCGGTTGATGCCCGGCAGTTTTTTCTACTTACTATCGTATTTGTTAACTTCTATATTGGGGGTATTGTCGGCACCTACTTATTTCGCGCGCTGGCGTTTGATGCGATCTTGGCCCCGGCCGGGTTGACTTTGGCTACGGGCATTGCATATTTTATTTACCGCATATACAAAAATAATCGTGCACAGCAGATCTATCGTCGCTATCGACAGACCTACCAGGAGCCTAGTGAGACAGGTGATTAGACAAATCGGCGGCACGCTTGCATAGTAGGGAAAATGATAGGGGAAAATAACCAATGAAAGTGAATACGATCTTACTGCCTGTCGAACGACCCGATTTTAGCCTTGCGATTATACCGCTGTTGCAGCAGTTCTTTACGCCCCAACAAAACGCCTTGCTCTTTTTTCATGTGGCAGAGGAACCAATGTATGTGCAAGGAATGAGTGAGGTTGCGTTTGCTGGCTATCTGGAAAAGCTACGGGAAGGATTGCAAACTGAAGTTGCCATCGATCTCCAGCCATGGACCGAGCCGTTGCGTGCCCAAGGCTATGCCGTCGCTGTTCATGCTGCTTTTGGTGACCCCATTACAGAGATCAAGCGCATCATCATGCAGCAGAAAGTTGATCTGCTCGCGATGATCACCCATGGCCGCACCGGGTTGAAGCGGGTGCTATTGGGCAGTGTGGCCCAACAACTGTTGCAACAACTGACCATCCCGGTCTTGCTTGTCCATCCCCCTGCGCATCCGTAGAATCTGCCGTCAAGAGCAATATACTAGAGGAGAAGCAAACGGAATGATCACGCTTGACGGTGCCTATGGCGAAGGGGGTGGGCAAATTCTGCGCACCGCGCTTTTTCTCAGCCTCCTGACTGACCAGCCCTTTCGGATCGAAAACATTCGCGCCGGTCGGCCCAGCCCTGGCCTCAAACCGCAACATCTGCATATTATCAAAGCCCTCCACCAGATGGGCGTACCCGCGCCCGAACCGTTGCAGGCGGGCGCACAGGCATTGACCTTTACCCCCAGCCAACTCTACGGTGGTGACTACTATTTTGAGATTGGCACAGCGGGCGCGATTCCCCTTTTTCTACAGACCTTGTTGCCGGTTGCTTGTTTTTGTGGCGCACCCATCCGTTTTACGGTGACTGGCGGTACCGATGTGCGCGGGGCGATGACCATTGATTTTTGGCGCGAAGTACTGCTGTCTTTTCTCTATCCCTATGCTGCGCAACTCGACTTGACTGTCGCACAACATGGCTACTATCCGGTGGGCGGTGGGCGCGTGCAGGTTGCCGTTACGCCCCATTTCGACCAAAACAATTGGCGCGAGAAATGTGTTACTTTTCCTGCCCTGGCATTATCGGAGCGCGGCGATCTGCAACGGGTGCGGCTGCTCTCCTCGGCGAGTAAAGACTTACGCGCACGGCGCGTAACAACGCGCCAAGCCGCCGGCTTTACCAATGTCTTTTCCAAGCCGCTACCCGAACCTTCCCTCACCTATGTCGATGCGCGCTCACCCGGCTCTTCCGTGACGGCGATTGCCGAATTTGACCATACACGCTTGGGGGCCGATGCCCTTGGCGATCGGGGCAAGTTGTCCGAGCAGGTGGGGCAGGAAGCCGCCCAACGCTTGCTCGCCGAAGTGCAATCTGGCGCGACAGTGGATGTGCATAGCGCGGACAACCTTATGGTTTGGGTCGCGCTCTTTGGCGGGCGCTACACCGTTGCCCAAGTGACCGGCCATATTGTCACCAACGCCTGGGTGATTGAGCAATTTCTTCCCGGCACAGTACGCCTTGAAAACAATCAGGTGCTCGGTTGGCGTACCCATTGAACAGCTGCCCCATAACAAGCGCCGCACAACTATTTTTACGATCCCAATGAAATTTAGAGCCCAATCACCCCAATGAAGCCGCCACGTAACCACGACTGATTAACGAAATATTCAGGCTACGCTAAAGTGCGGGTCGTTAATAGCGACAACTTCCCGAAAAAATATTTGCGCCAATTTACATATCGTTAATTAGATTACACATTTACCATTTCTGCTGGCCTAATTACAGGTTTAAAGCCTAGAATATGTGTATGTAACCTTACGATTATGGGATGGCAATATTTTATGAATTGTAGTTCCATATAATGTTAAAATATAATGACAACATTGTCAGTATATTTTAACATCTTTTTATCGTATAATATTCATAGGTTTCTAGTACTTTATGCCTAAATTCTGCCTATATACGGGATTTTGTATTGAGAAATCGTACGGATTTAGTAGAATACTAAAAAGCTTGTTGGGTGCTTAGGCTACAATATTGCTACGACAATAGGCGTGTAAGAGACGTTTTGCCCATGATAATTTACTAAAGGGAACAATCTCACTTGTACAAATGACGTATCAACGATAAATTAACACTTCATTTTTAGGCTAATTGTTATATTGAATAACCTTGTAAACGCGCCTTTCTGTTTGCTCTCTTTCCATAAATAGGATTGAAGAGTTTTTGAGCTTCCTATCGTAGCGTTTAGCCTTTCCGAATTAGCATCAAAAGTTACTGAATTTAGAATTTTCATTCTTTCGATTTTGATCGGCCAGGGCAGATTGCTACCCACATCTTCCTCATCTACCTTGCCAACCCTACACGAGCTCATTGAAGAATGTCAGCGTTTATGTTAGCTCTACTATACCTGATAGGAGCACGACGATGGTTAATAAGATTTATTGTAAAATTATTGTGATAGCCAAATATGTGGGCATCCCTGCACTTTTGTTGGTGCTGTTGCTTGCGCCACATACGGTCAGCGCACAAGTCCCCAATGATAACTATGACTTTACCCAACAATGCTTTGCGGTTGCCGATGAAATAGCGAGCGGACCCGATAGCCAACTCGATACGTTTGCCCGTTTGGATCGTACCACCGGGCAAAGCTTTGTGATTGGCGCAACTGGCACGCGCGGGATCGAGGCCATCTCCTTTGGTCCCCAAGGAACGCTCTATGCCGCTGATGCCCGCCAATTAGGGACAATCAATGTCGATACCGGTCTCTTTACCGCCCTGAGCCAACCGTTTGGGCAAGCCAGCAATGGCGTAACCAATATTAATCTGACGGATGTGGATAGCTTAACGTTTGATATTGCGCGAGATATTCTCTTTGGCGCCCATCGCCGGTCAAGTGCGACAGATGTGTTTTTTGCCATCAACCCGGCCACGGGTGCCCACATCCCTGAATTCTTTGGGCCCGGTCTAGATTACGTTGAAGTGCCGGTGATTACCGACGAAGCCAATAACCCTTTGGCCGATGTCGATGACCTGGCGATCGATCCAGTGACAAATGTAATGTATGCGTCGATCAATGACAGTGGCAGCACGGGTATATTGGCGACAATCGATCCAACGACGGGCGCAGCTACACGCATTGCCACCTTCCGCTATGCCCCAGGCGGCCCACTGGCTGGCCAAATTGTAGACGACATCGAGGGTCTAGCGTTCTTTAATGATGGCCAACTCTATGGCAGCACAGGCGATAATGGGCCTGACAACAATGACAAGAACAAGCTCTTCAAAATTGACAAAGCAACTGCGCTGGCGACAATGATTGGTAATTTCCCGATTGGACAACGCGATTATGAAGCGCTTGACTGCTTGACTGCCCAAGCCTATATTGTTTTAGAGAAACAAACGAACGGCCCTGGACAGGCACCGGAAGATGCCGATACACCGACGGGCCCCTCGATTTCGCCTGGCTCCACGGTAACCTGGACCTACATGATTACCAACACGGGCATTATTACATTGACCGACCTGACGCTAACCGATGATAAGGTGGGGTTGATAGGACCAGGTGGTCTGAGCGACTGTCCGTCAGCGGGTACCATTCTGGGCCCTGGCGATAGCTTCACTTGTACCGCGACAGGGATTGCGCAGGCAGGACAATATGCCAATATCGGGTTGGTGACAGGCATCACCCAAATTGGCGTGATCACCCCCCGCCAGACGGTTACGGCCACCGATCCCAGCCATTACTTTGGCTTTGGCCCCGCCATTGTGATCAAGAAGGCCACCAATGGCGAAGATGCCGACACACCGACCGGCCCAATCATTCCCGTGGGCGGGGCTGTCACCTGGACCTATGTGGTGACCAATACAGGGAACCTGCCGTTGACGCAAGTTGTCGTCACCGATGATCAAGGTGTGTTGGTCAGCTGTCCCAAAGATACGCTGGCCCCGCAAGAAAGCATGACTTGTACGGGGGCTGGCACCGCCGTTGCGGGACAATATGCCAATATCGGCAGTGTTGTCGGTGTGCCGCCGGCTGGCCCGCCAGTGACCAGCTCGGATCCCAGCCACTATTTTGGCGTTGTGCCTTCGATTGTGATCCAGAAGGCCACCAACGGCGAAGATGCCGACACGCCGACCGGCCCGTTGATTCCCGTGGGTGGTGCCGTCACCTGGACCTATGTGGTGACCAACACGGGGAATCTGCCCCTAACGCAAGTTGTCGTCACCGATGATCAAGGGGTGGTCGTCACTTGTCCCAAGGATACGCTGGCTCTGCAAGAAAGCATGATCTGTACGGGGACAGGCATCGCGGTGGAAGGTCAATATGCCAACGTGGGCAGTGTGGTTGGTGTGCCACCCACGGGCACGCCCGTAACCAGCTCGGATCCGAGCCACTACTTTGGTTATCAACCCGCGTCGGTTGGCAACTATGTCTTTGGCGATGTCAACCCGAATGGCTCGACACCGGGCGAAATCGAGGCTGGCAACGGGTTACAAGATGCTGGCGAAGTTGGTATTGATGGCATTATTGTGCAACTCTATAGCAGCACCACCAACACCTTGATCGCCGAGACCGTTACCGCCAACGGTGGCAGCTATCTCTTCACTGGCTTGCCGCCTGGTGATTATTACATCGTCTTTATCAACCCCTTCAGCGAAGGTGTGTGGACGGCACCCAATGAAGGAACCGACGATCAGATCGACAGTGATCCTTTTGATACGGCTGCTGATCCACGGGGTGAGGCCCAAAAGACCGAAACCTTTACCCTGGGTTCTGGGCAAACTGATCTAAGTTGGGATGCTGGCTTGGTGGGTCTTTCTTCGACTGCTTCAGCCACTGTAGGTGATTTTGTCTGGTTTGACCTCAATCGGGATGGCATTCAAGATCCAGGTGAACCTGGCTTTGCCGGGGTCGTGGTGCGTTTGTTCAATGCTGATACCAATGCCCAGGTGCGCGAAACCCAAACCAATCAAAATGGCCGCTATCTCTTTACGGGTATTGATGCGGGCAACTACTATATTCAATTCATTGTGCCTGCCAACTTTACGGTCAGCCCGCAAAATGCCATCGCAGATGACGAGAAAGATAGTGATATTGATGCCACGACAGGGCGCACAGAGGCGTTCAACCTGCCGACCTTTACCACCGATTTACGCTGGGATGCGGGCATCTATCAACTCGGCACCGATCTGGAACCCGACGCGGAACCAAGTGCGCAGAAATTGTTCCTGCCCTTGATTACCAGCCGCTAATACCGCGGTTGCAGGAGGAGTTTGTGTAAAATAGCAATGCCCGTCATCGGTGACCGATGACGGGCATTTTTTGTTGGCGGATGGGGAAACGCCGTCGATGCTATCCGCCCTGGGCCAAAGCCACAGGATTCCAGAACAACACCCTGTGAACGGGGCTGCATGGGCAAGCAATTAGCGGGGCAGTTGAAAACGCGATTCAAGCTGGGGCAGATTGATCTCACTCAATGTCAATTGTACTGTGCTATCTAGCTCTAAATCTGTGCGCCCGTAGATCTCGGTTTCCAGATCCAATTCTGGAATGGCAACCAGATTGCGCGTGCCGCTTCTGTCCACCACAATGCCTTCGCCCGACCAACCGGATGTTTGCAGCAGATAGACCAACTTCCAATGTTGATTGGAAAGGCGCTCGACCATGCGCATACCGCGCATGCCATTGCTGCCTTCTGCCGAACGTTCCATCACCGTTTGGGCGTCAAGGGGGGGGACCACTTCCGGCACTGATTCTGTTTGTGGTGCTAGGGTGCGCAGATGGGCGCGCAACTGCTGATGCGTCAGCAAGTCGGTATAGCGCCGCAAAGGACTGGTAACCTGACAGTAGATCTCCATGCCCAACCCTGCATGAGGACCGGGCGCACTTTTCTGTTGGCTGGGTTTTAACATACGCCGCAGAGCGAACATATCCGACAGCGTGGTGGGCTTTTGGGCGCGTGCTTCCTCGGTGGCATCTTGCACCGTAAAGGGAATGGCTAACGCATGGGCTAACGCATAGCGCGCCACCGCTTCACCGGCGATCAGCATGGCTTCACGTACCAGCATCCGGCTACGCAAGGGGGGCAGTGGTTTGATCATGATCTGGCCGTCGATGACGCGCAACTTTACCTCGGGCAATTCCAATTCAATCGCGCCGTTGGTCCGACGGCGTGCGGCACAGCGCTCGGCCACATCCATGAGCTGATCCAGCGGGGATTCATCGAGATGTGTCTCGGCTTCGTCATACGAGAGGCGTGTCACACGTACCCAACTGGGCGTGATCTCAACCTGGGCCACCGAGCCATCGCCATTGAAATCAATGCCAAAGGAAAGCGCTGGCGAAATTTCGTGTAACCCCAGGCCAAACGTCGCGGTTGCACCTACTGGCAACATATGGACTGTACCCTCGGGCAGGTAAAGATTGCCGCCGCGGGCCCGCGCTTCAATATCGGCTGGCGTATCGGGACCGACCAAGGCCGCCACATCTGCCACATGCACCCAGAGCCGGCCATTGTCCCAGCTAATTGCGTCGTCGGGATCGGTTGAATCGGCATCGTCGATGGCGAAGGCTGATAAATGGGTTAAGTCGCGGCGCGGTTCGTCCGGCAAGGGGGGCAACACGATATGCGGTTCTTCCAGCGTCACCCCCAGCCGTTGTGGATAGGGATTATGGGTGACATTCCAGTAGCCAATCGCCAGGAGCAAGCTGTGCGCCTGTTCGCGTGTTTCACTTTGATTCAGCGCCCGCAACACACGGCTCTGGTCCCGTTGTTGCAGAGCCACGGCCACGACATCCGCCAAATAGCGACTGTCTTCGGGCGCATAGGTATGGACCTTGAGGCGTGTGAGAAAGGTTTGCCAGGCGCGTTCCTCGGCGGCTTTGGCGGCGCGCGCCGCTTGGACGGCGGCTACTTTTTCCGCATCGTGGACGATAATTGCATCCGGCTCACCGCTAAAATAGAGCCCATCCTCCACCAATTGCCAGGTGGCCCAAGCGGTGACGGGCGTGTAGGTATCAAACGCCAATTCTGCCAGCTCGCCCACCGAAGTTGTGCTGCCGACCAACAATTCCCAGGCCGCAAGCACCTCGCCTTTGACGGGTTTTAGCTCTAACAATGAACGCAATGGCCCGCGATGCAGCACGGTAACATCCTTGGGGCGGACGCTGACGGTTGGCCCAGCTTCGGTTTGGATGTCGATTTTTTTATCGCCGGCCATCGTCACACGGGCTGGCCGATTTTTGTAGAGGACGAGACTATCGACGCGCAATTCGGATTGTGGCATAGTGGGATTCAGGTTGATCACAGGTTAATTTGACGCTCAGCATTGTACATCAGTTTATGGGCAGCGTCCATATCTTTCAAAGCTTTGCATTGGTCGTTCGCCATTCGCCATTCCGGATTGATTATTGCACTGGTCATCCACTAATTGCCGAACAGATGGCAATCCGGTAAGATGACACCATTCGTTTCATCTACCAGCGACAAGGAAACTTTTATGCTCGACGAACAGCAATTACAGGCCGCCCTGGCAAACACCTTGACCAGCACCGATTTGGCCTTTCTCGGCCCCAAACGGAATGGCAAAGTGCGTGACATCTATGAACAAGCTGACAAATTGATTCTCGTCACGACCGATCGCCTGTCGGCCTTTGATCGGATTTTGGGCGCAGTGCCCTACAAAGGCCAGGTGCTCAATCAACTGGCGGCGTTTTGGTTTGCACAGACCCAAGATATTATTGCCAACCATCTGCTGGCCGTGCCCGACCCCAATGTGACCATTGCCCGGCGCTGCCAGCCCTTGGCCGTGGAAGTGGTGGTGCGCGGCTACATCACGGGCGTCACTTCGACGGCACTCTGGTATCGTTACAGCCAGGGTGAACGCATCATCTATGGCATCGACTTTCCCGATGGTCTGCACAAAAATGATCAATTGCCCGAGCCAATCATCACACCCACCACCAAGGCGAGCGATGGCGGCCATGACGAGCGCATTACCAGCGCCGAAGTTGTGGAACTGGGCTTGGTCGATGCCGAAAAGTGGGCGCAGATTTGTGCGGCGGCGATAGCAGTCTTCAAACGGGGGCAAGCAATCGCCCAGCGTGCGGGTTTGATCCTAGTCGATACCAAGTATGAATTTGGCATTGCCGATGATGGCACGGTAATGCTGATCGACGAGGTACACACCCCCGATTCTAGCCGTTTCTGGATCGCCGATACCTATCCTACGCGCTATGCTGCAGGCGAAGAGCCGGAAAACTTTGACAAAGAATTTATTCGCCTCTACTATGCCGCCCAGGGCTATCGCGGCGAAGGCGAGCCCTTTCCCATGCCGCCAGCGCTAATCATCCAGGCCGCGCAACGCTACATGCGCACCTATGAAATGTTGACCGGCCAGGAATTTGTCCCAGGCGAGTTGCCCGCGGGACCGCGCATGGCACGCAATCTACGCGCTGCGCTGTAAACACTACCCCAGCCAGCTATCCAGATAAGGATAACCGATGAACCCAAACTTACCCACAGATCTGCTGCGTAAGCAAACGGTTGTGCGTAACGTCAATGTTGAGCACGAACAACAATTGACGCGCATGGATCGGCTGGCGCTGACCATTACCAAGCGCGTGGGCACCATGGGCTTTTTTCTGGTGATCTTCATCTGGACGGTATGTTGGTTGGGGTGGAATTTTCTGGCCCCCAAAGCGCTCCAGTTTGATCCGCCAACCGCCTTTGTCCTCTGGCTTTTTATTTCGAATATGATCCAAATTCTCTTGATGCCGTTGATTATGGTGGGGCAAAATCTGCAAGGCAATCACGCTGAATTGCGCGCCGAGAGCGATTACGAAGTGAATGTCAAAGCCGAACGCGAGATCGAAGCCATGTTGCAACATCTGGAGCAGCAGACACAATTATTGCTGACGATCACCACCCACCTCGGGCTTGATGCCCAGGCGATTCTTGCCCAACAGCAAGCGCAACGCAATCCGTCGCTAGCAAACCTGGATAACAGCCACGAATAATACCGCAATGATCGCTCAATTTTTGCATGACCTTACGTAGCTCTATGCCCAGCATATTATCGACAAGGGCAAACAGCCGCAAGCGCTGATTCTGCTGGCCTTTCTGGTGACATTCTGTCTCGTGCGCTGGATTACCTACCAGATTCACACCCGACCCAGCGGTCTGTTCCGTGATATCTCGGTGGGTGGTCACCATATTCATCACCTAGTGTGGGGAATTTTCTTGATCCTGATTACGGGCTATCTGATGCTGGCCTTTGATGCGCCGCGGCTGCGCGATGGATTGGCTTTGCTCTTTGGCATTGGGGCCGCACTCACGCTGGATGAGTTTGCACTCTGGCTGCGCTTAGAAGATGTCTACTGGAGCAAAGAGGGGCGCTGGTCCGTGGATGTGGCGGTGATCCTGGCGCTTGCCCTCATCGGCTGGCCCTTTTGGCGCGCTATAGAGCTGGAAATCCGCCACTTGTTTGGTCTCTTCTAACGATTTTGCCTAACGATGTTGGTTGTCTTTACTGCGCAAAAGTGATACCATTCCTGATACCCAAACCCCTAACCTGACCCGACCATGAGCCAATTGAATTCGATTCGGAGATCTGATATGAGTACAGCCCATCCACAAACGTTATCGGTTGATTCCGATGATCAAAGTATCTATGAAATTTCTACCAGCGCGCTCGGCCCCGAAGGTGCCTTGCCGCTGGACCCAGAACTGCTGCTCAACGCGCCCAGCGGCGATCTCTTTGCGCTGAGCCAAAACGTGGGCATGGGCTGGGACCCCAGCATGTTGCGGCGCAAAGAGTTTTTGATCCTCAGCACCCAAGGCGGCATTCGCGCCCCCGATGGCACACCGATTGCTCTCGGCTACCACACGGGACACTGGGAAGTCGGCCTGCTCATGCAGGCTGCGGCTAAGCAGTTTACCGCCGAAGGCGCGATCCCATTCGCCGGCTTTGTCACCGACCCGTGTGACGGGCGCAGCCAGGGCACGGCGGGCATGTTTGACAGCCTGCCCTATCGCAACGATGCGGCCATCGTGTTGCGCCGCCTGGTGCGTTCCTTGCCCACGCGCAAAGGCGTGATGGGCGTGGCGACCTGTGACAAAGGCTTGCCCGCCATGCTGCTGGCTATGGCCGCGCAACATGACACGCCCACGATCCTGGTCCCCGGCGGCGTCACCTTGCCCGCCAGTGACGGTGAGGATTCGGGCAAGGCACAGACCATTGGCGTGCGCTATGCGCATGGCCTTATCTCGCTGGAAGAAGCCGCCGAAATTGGCTGTCGCACCTGTGCCTCGCCAGGGGGTGGCTGTCAATTTTTGGGTACCGCGGCTACCAGCCAAGTGGTGGCCGAAGCCTTTGGCATGACACTGATGCACGCGGCGTTAGCGCCCTCTGGGCAACCGATCTGGCTCGACATTGCCCGGCGTTCGGCCACGGCCTTGATGCAAATGCAAGCCAATGGCACTACGACCAAGGATATTTTGACCGAAGATGCGCTGCACAATGCCATGGTCGTCCACGCGGCCTTTGGCGGCAGCACAAACCTTTTGCTGCACATCCCGGCCACGGCCTATGCCGCTGGTCTGCCCCGCCCCACCGTCGCCGACTGGCAGCGGATCAATGCCCAAGTGCCGCGTCTGGTTGATGCACTGCCCAACGGACCGGTGGGCCATCCGACGGTCCAGGTCTTTATGGCCGGTGGCGTTCCCGAAGTCATGCTGCATCTGCGCGAACTAGGCTTGTTGCGCTTGAATGCACTTACTGTCCATGGTCGCCACCTGGATGATCTGTTGGATGAGTGGCAGCACAGCGAACGCCGCCAGCGCGTGCGCGAGATTCTCTTCCAGCAAGATGGCATTGACCCCAATAACGTGATTATGGATCCCAAAACAGCGCGCGAACGCGGGTTGACCAGCACTGTGACTTTCCCGATTGGCAACCTCTGCCCCGAAGGCGCGGTGGTCAAGAGCACGGCGATCAATCCCAGTGTGATCGATGCCGATGGCGTTTATCGCAAAACTGGTCCGGCACGCGTCTTCACTAGCGAACGGGCCGCCATGGCCGCAGTCAAGGGCACCGGACCAGACGAGCACATTCGCCCCGGCGATATTATTGTGGTGGTCGGGCGAGGACCCATGGGCAGTGGTATGGAGGAAACTTATCAATTGACTGCCTCGCTCAAGTATCTGGAATGGGGCAAGGAAGTGGCGCTCGTTACCGATGCGCGTTTTAGCGGTGTGAGCACCGGTGCCTGTATTGGACACATGGGCCCCGAAGGGTTGGCTGGTGGGCCGATTGGCCGTCTCCGCGAAGGCGATACGATTCAGATTCTGATCGACACCGTCAACTTGACTGGCAGCGTGGATCTGGTGGGGCATGATGGCCGGCGCTATAGCCCAGCCGAGGGCGCACAAGTCCTGGCCGCGCGCACGCCGCTCGCTACAATGAAACCCGATGAGCGCTTGCCCGACGACACCCGGCTTTGGGCAGCATTACAAAATGCCAGCGGTGGCACTTGGGCCGGTTGCCTGTACGATGTAGATCGGATTATCGAACTGCTCGAGGCTGGTAAGCGCGCCCTGGCCGCCGAGGCACAAGCCGTTGTGAGCCGCGCGTAGCAAGCGATCCGATTGCGCGTAAGTCACGTTGCAACGTGACAGGCCACCCAAAACCTGAACCCTGCGCTGGGCAAAGCCATGCTCGACGACGCTTGTCCGGTTTTTAACCGGACCTACGAAAATTTATTTGACCCTTAATACAAGGAATGGAGAGTTTACATGCAGGAGATTCAGCGGTTTGCGCAGACGATCATTGAGAATGTGGAAAAGGTTATCGTCGGCAAAACCGATGTGGTGGAAACCCTGGTGATTGCTCTGCTCTGCGAGGGGCATGTGCTGCTCGAGGATGTGCCCGGCGTGGGCAAGACGATGTTGGCGCGTGCCCTGGCCTTGACCCTGGGCATCGACTTTCGGCGCCTACAATGTACGCCCGATCTGCTGCCCAGCGATGTAACGGGTGTCAGCATCTTTAACCAGGAGACGCGCCACTTTCAGTTTATCCCTGGCCCTGCTTTTACCAATATCCTATTGGCCGATGAGATCAACCGCGCCACGCCGCGTGCCCAAGCATCTTTGCTGGAATGTATGGGCGAACGCCAGGTGACGGTGGATGGCCTGACGCGCATCTTGCCGCGGCCATTCCTGGTGCTGGCTACCCAGAATCCGGTGGAATATGAAGGCACTTTTCCCTTGCCCGAGGCGCAACTAGACCGCTTTCTCTTCAAAATCCATCTTGGCTATCTCTCGGCAGCCCAAGAAGGAGCCATGCTGTTGAACTTGGGTGGCCGTCATCCGATCGAATCGCTCCAGAGGCAAATGGCCGATGTCACAATTCCGCAATTGGCCGAGAAAGTGTGGGAAGTGCATGTGGACGAGAGTCTGCGCAACTATATTATTGCGCTGATCCAGGCGACGCGTGGCCATGCCGAACTGGCACTAGGCGCGAGTCCGCGCGGTACGCTCGGTCTCTATCGCGCGGCGCAGGCCCGGGCGGCAGTAAAGGGACGCGACTATGTCGAGCCAGAGGATATTCAGCTGTTGGCCCCGCTTGCCTTGCCCCACCGCTGCATTGTGCGCCCCGAGAGCCAGTTGCGTGGGCGCACCGCCGAAGCGATTATTGCCGAAATTCTCGCGAAAACGCCGCTAGATCTAGGGGATGTCGAGCGTTAATCCTGCCAAGAAGCGCCGTTTAGAGAAAATTAGTGAAGCGTAAAATTACATAATCGTTGCGCTCGTGTACTCACTGGGTGGCGGCACAATGTCGCGCCCAGGGGCTCCCGCCGCGCCGCGTCCCCTCTACCCCTTGAAATCCCAATGACCTATAAAAATTGCGTAACGCTTCAGGCAACGGTTTTCACCCCTGGACGCGTTCCCGCCGGTATCGCTACAAAATTGCCCAAAATTGGGGGTTGACAAAGTTTAGTAAACGATGCAAACCATTAACTGTGTTAACTAATAATACGTCGTTTACAGATTGTACTGTTGATCAATCGAGCGCAGCAACCAGCAGAGAAGGATGGTCATAATGTCGCGACGTGAGCGTCTCCATGCGGAAATGAAAGATGAGATTAAAGTGATTGTCCGGCAGCAGATGGCCGCGGAAGGCAATGAAGCGCTCTCGCTGCGGGCAATTGCTCGTCAGATGGAAGTAACGGCACCAGCGTTGTATCGCTACTTTGCCAGCCGCGACGAATTAATCACAGCGCTTGTCCTGGATGCCTTCAACGGGCTGGGCAATGCGTTGGAAGCTGCCGATGCTGTCATGCAGGCCGAAGGTGGTCAAGCGGCCTATGGCGCACGGCTGCAAAGGACATTGTTCGCCTATCGTGACTGGGCACTGGCCAATACCACCGATTTTGCGTTGATTTATGGCACGCCGATTGCTGGGTATGAAGCGCCGACACCGTTGACTGCCGCCGCCTCGTCGCGCAGCATTGCCACGATTATCCAGGTGCTCACAGAAGCCTTTCAAGCGGGTATGTTAACGCTTCCGCCAGAGATAGTGCAAATTCCGCCAACGGTGAAAGATGCGATTGTCGCGCTGCTGGCAGATCGCGGCTATCCGACTTTGGCTGAACCCTTCTATGCCGGCGTGATTGGCTGGAGTCGCTGTCACGGCTTGGTGATGTTAGAACTTTTTGGTCACACGCCGCCCGTGATTGGTGATCCCCTAGCCCTCTACCACGCTGAAGTAGCCACCTTTCTCGACCGCCTTGGTCTCTCACCCTAGGCTGCTACCGGCCACCCACTTGAGTTGATCTAAAAGATTGAGAGCGCTGTAATCGAGTCCAACGTAAGTCGGAAGGATCGTCTGCACCCTTTGGGGGTGCGCACATCGCCTTTTGGCTACTTTTCGCCTTGCCATTTTTACGTACATTTTTCGTAACGATGCAGGCACAGGCTTTTACCCCCGGGAACGCCGCTAGGGATGGCAGCGTTCCCCGCTGAATCATTATCATTTTTCGCACACATTTTTCATTCGTAAAACAGAGAGGATCTGACAATGTCTACCCTATCGAATTTTCAGGAATTGCATGTGGTTTTTGGCACAGGTGTGCTGGGCAAAAATGCGGCACGTGAATTAGTCCGCCTGGGCAAGCAGGTGCGCATGGTCGACTGCGGCACCCCTAGATCGCGACTGGCATCCTGTGCTGTTTGTACGGCAAGGCCCGTGTCGATGACCAAGGAGCAGGCTACTATAAACAACAGCAAGAGGCGCAGCATTGCCAATAGCTGGCGCAGATCCGAACGACGAAAGAAATGCTGCATTCACCTGTTGATCCAAGAAGACTCTGTGATAGGCCACGATCGCTACTGTGCTTATCATGCCAGGAGGTGCCTATTGCTGCAAATTGGCTTTGACCTTTGTTTCAATGAAATGACATATATTTATCTAGGGTTGTTGCGCAAACGGAACGCTGTAGCGCAAGTAGGCCGCTGTCCAACAGGGAGAAACCTAACAGACGGCTCATTGATTTCATGCAAGACTGATGCACCCTATTCTCGTATTTTTGCAAAAATAAAATTACATTTCTGAAAGGAATTGCGCGATGAAACAGCTACATTACAGATTATTTACTGCCATAGGCCTGGTTATGCTTGTGCTGACCGGCTGTGGGCCACTGAATTTTGGGATCAATACCCGCGCAGTTACCATCACAATTAACCTGGACGAGGCAATCCTGAATACGCTTCTAACCCAGGCCCAGGAGAGTGTCGTTGCGATCAATGGCGATACCTTGTTGGGCGAAATTACCAACATCGATTTCCAGGCACCGGATACCATCCGCGTCTTTGGCACACGCAACCAAGGGGGCAGCCCCGTAGAAGGCAGCTTCGATGCACAACTGCTTTTAGAACAGGGCGCGCTTAATGTCGGCATTAGTGCCGTCAATATCCCTGGGATTGAGTTGGACAGCCCTGTGATCCAACAGATCAACAGCGAGTTGAGCAGAGCTTTTACCGAGCAGATCAATCAGCAGCAAGAGGGTGCTATTTCTAGCGTTACTGTGACCGAAGATGCCGTGGCATTGGTCATTGAAGTGCCTTTCCGCTAGGCGATTCGGTAGGTGACAGGCCGATGGCGAACGCCTGGATTAATTTTCGCCATCGGCCCCTGCGCTCACAAATACGCGGCGACAACTGATCTTTCCAACTGTAACCCCGTCCATTCGTCGCTGTCTGGCCCGTCATATATAAGCGAATGGGGACCGGTAAAGTTGATCGCCTGACAAAGCGCTAGACAATGCACATAGTCAGCCTGATCCATTACGCCAGGTGCGGTAAAATGGGCTTTGGCATGGGTAGATTCGGCACGTGGCAAGATCTGGGCCAGGTCATCATACTTGCTCGGACCACCCCAATTGCCAAAGTCGGCCAGCAAGCCGATCTGGTCCAACCCATCTAGCACTGTAAAAACATGTTCTGGTTTGGCCAGCAGATTGTGCCAGTTTTCTGTCATCAGGCGCACATTGCGTTGCGCCGCATAATCCGCCAGGCGCGTCAGCGCTGCATGACTCGTCGCCAAGGTGGCTGTACTTGGTTCCGCTTTCCCCGCGCTGACTCGCGCACGCGTCGCTCCCAACGTGGCTGCCACGTCAATCCAACCCTCTGTCCAAGCCAGATCGCGTGCGGCGTATTCGGGGTGGGTAATATCACCCCCATCGATGAGCAATTGCCAAAGCGTAATCTCCGCTTTTTCTAGTGCATCGCGCAATTGATGCAAGTAGGCGGGCTCGCGGCTGGGTAGATGAAAATGGCAGATTTCCACTTTATGAATACCAAGGGCGGCCAGGCGCGCCGGCAGATCGAGCAGGGGCAGCGCGGGCGCGATCCCTGTGCGCGGCGGTACGG
>DAOTTR010000565.1:0-5535 GCA_034437715.1 Caldilineaceae bacterium | reverse complement strand
TACCCTTAGCTCTCGTCGCTTTTGGTTACTTTTCAATCTTGAATTCTGGCTGATAGAAAATCTGCCTCTCTTCAACTTCGCCTTTTTCGCCCGATTTATTACCGGAAACTAAAGTTAATTCAATAGATTATTTCTGGACAGGCCCTAAGATGGATGTTTGAATAGCCGTTGGCTAGCATTAGCGTTGCCAACGGCTATTCAAACAGATCTCACTCTAGGTGGTTGAGACGGCTGATAAACTCTTCAATGAACGCATCCACGGTGGTGGGCTGATTGTGTAGCAAGGCGATCATTACTTGGCCTTGGCGTGCGCGTGCCGGCGTTGTCATATATTCCAAGGGCGAGCGCCCCGCCACGCGGGCCAACATACAGGCCAAGGTGTGACGAATCGTATATTGCTCTAGATCCGCTTGCCAGCTACTCTGCGCCGCCTCCCCCCGATTTTTTGCCAGCGTTGCCCCATAGGTCTGCCAATAGTGGTGCGCGGCTGCCGCAAAGCGCTCGCGCAACGGCGCTAGGTGATGCGCTTTGCTGAGCAGATGGGTCAACGAAAATCCCAGATCAAACGCAGGATCACCCCAATGGATGACCTCATAGTCCAACAGCACCAACTGATTTTGATAAACAAGTGTATTTTTCGGGCTATAGTCGCCATGCACTAGGGTGAAGCTACGTTGCCGCGTATCCTCCACGAGTTGCTGCAAGAAGGTCGCGGCCGGCGCGACTTGGGTGGCGGTATATTGATAGTAGGGCTCCAAACGCAACGATTCAAAAAAGCTGCGATCGGCAAAAATCGGCGCAAGCGCGTGTTGTCGCAATGCAGCTTGGCTGTGAATGGTGGCGAGCAGGGTGGCAAATTGCTCGACATGCGCCAAATCCAATTGCCCGGCGAGCAAGAGCGTTTTCCAGTTGGCATGGGGCTGGGGCACCGCCTGCATTCCCAGCAAGTGATGGGTATGATCCTCAAAGATTAGCCCCGGAATTAGGCCCGGAATTAGACCGGGAGAGACCAGTTGGGTGAGCCAGTGTAAACCCAATGCTTCGCGATGCACCCGCGCTGGATCGCTAAACCAATCGACAGGCACACGCAATTGGGTCAGCGCTTGTTTCAGCACCCAAGCTTCACCTGTTGCCCTTTCCACAAGCACGGTGCGATTGGAAACGCCGCCGGCCAGCACCTGAATGTGTGGTGTTTCATCCGTAGCGATTCGCCCACTCTGGCGTAGATAACGGATAAGCGCGGGTATTTGTTCAATATCTAAGTCGGTCATAAGCAACCGAAATTTTTATGCAACCGACAATTGGGTTGGGTTAGGACTTGTGGATTCACAATGTTGTGCGGTATTTCGCCGCGTAGGGTCTGGGCGACATGCTGGGCTGCCTTGCGTGCCAATTCATCAATCGCCGGGCGCGAATAAAATGCGGCATGGGGGGTGATGAGGACATCGTCGCGCTGTAGCAACGGATGCGTCGGATCGGGCGGCTCCTGGCTCAAGACATCGAGTGCTGCACCGGCGAGCCAGCCCTTGTCCAGTGCATTGATCAGCGCGGTTTCATCAATCAACCCACCGCGCGCGGTATTGATCAGGTAAGCCGTCGGTTTCATCAACCGGAAAGCCCGCGCATTCAGCAGGTGTTGGGTGGCGGCGGTGAGTGGCGCATGAATTGAGATATAATCCGACTCTTGCAGCAGGAAATCCAAATCCTGGGTTGCGAGATCGGGCGCGTCCAGGGCATCGACCGCCAGCCGCGGCGTATAGGCAATGATGCGCAGGCCGAAGCCGCGCGCTTTGGGCAACAATGCATGGGCACTATTGCCAAAGCCAATCAAGCCCAATGTCTGGCCGCGCAAGCGGGGCAGTTCGCCTTGGCCTTTGTTATTCCATGTTCCCTGGCGCGTGGCGCGCCCAAAGCCGACCACACCGCGCGCACAGGCCAAGAGCAGCGCCATGGCATGATCCGAGACTTCTTCCACACAAAAATCAGGCACATTGGTGACCACGATACCTTGTGCTGTGGCGCGCTCGACGGCGATGTTATCCAACCCCACGCCATAGCGACTGATATGCTGGCAACGTGTGGCCGCATCCACCACGGCGGGTGTCACTTGCCGCCAACAGGTGAGGATCGCGTCTGCTTGGGGCGCCAGCGCTGCCAGTTCGGCTTCATCGCCCTGTTTGGCCACCAAGAGCGCAGCGTCTACCCGCCCAAGGATGCTCTCTTCAATCGCCAAGGTGGGCCAGGCATAATCAGTAATCAGGACTGTAAAGCGGCTCATGGATTATTTCCGTTGTCACATTGCTTATACGTGTTGATCGACCAGAATCGTGTTGCCATCTGGATCAACAATCATAAAGCTAGCTGGGCCAGTCGTGCTTTCGTCTGCTTCTAAAGTCATGCTTACGCCACGCGTTTTGAGCTGGCGCTGCAACACGCGAATGTCCGTGAATTCTCTGAGTTGTTGCGCCTCGCTACTCCAGCCTGGGTTGAAGGCGAGAATGTTCTTATCGAACATGCCTTGAAACAACCCAATTGCGTGGTCGCCATTCTTCATGCTCAGCCAATTCTGTGCTTGATCGCCTGCAAAAACGGTAAACCCCAGCTTTTCGTAAAAGAGCTTCGATGCCTCGATATCTTTTACAGCCAAGCTAACAGAGAAAGCGCCCAGTTCCATAATTGCCTCCTATTTATGTTCCAGATTTCAAGTTGCGTCTCTATCGGTTGATAACCCAAATATTAAAATTGAGGAAACAGCAGTCGTGGCGTGGATGGTGTAATTGCGCAACAACGCCCGATAGCAATTGCTTGATCGTGCTGGCTTAGGGGATCACGAGCCGCAAGGCTTCATTCACCGCACGCTCGTCTGGGAATGCGTTGGCAACATCGGGAGCAAGCAATACCAGATTCGTGCCTGCTTTGTACTGTGCCGCATATTTGCCGCGCACCACATGTTTGAGTAATTTCGCCAGATCGTACTCTGGTCGTATTTCATCCGCTTGTTCAACCATTGGTTCAGTTTTGCTCATATTGTCTTCACGCAGATGGTTTCAATGTAGGTGCACTAATCAGCCGAATTCGGTTGTCTCGGTCAGTATGCGAGACAATCAACAGACGCCAGCGGTTTGAGTAACCAATCGTCAGAAAACGATCTTCTGCCTCTGAATGATCAGGATCATAGACGGTTGCACCCGTCGCGTCCGCAAAGATGGTGGCCGCTTCTTGAAACGACACCTTGTGTTCGCGCAGATTTTTCGTTGCTTTGTCTGGCTCCCACGCAAAGGCAAGACTCATGCGTTCAGTTTACCACGAATCATTCCATTTTGTTGCACTACACGCTCTCATCGTGCGTTCGCCTCCCTATGACATCGCCCGCGCCGCCGAACGTCAGCCTGTGCTGCGGGGCGGGTGCGGGACGATCACGTTAGCATCAAAATCACGCAATGTTCGGTGGTTGACTCACCGATGTGCCGCTAGTTCCAAGTGACAACGACACGTCACAATCCTATATGAAGGAGGATCAGGCCGTCACCTTCTCTGTTGACACCATCAGCTGATTTTGTGGACGTTGCGCTAGCCACCGCGCAAATGACGCTTCGCTTTCCAAAGACTGTTTACCGAGCAATAAGCCTTCAACACCAACGTCTTCATCCAAATCAGGCCAGTGAATGCCATATCCGGCACCTGCAATCTTGAAGTTGGCTCGCTCTTCTGGTTTGCCGTACGCTAGTCTCGGAAACCACATCAACGGTACAGAAATTGTCCGCCCATCCGCCAAATCGACACGCAATGTGTCATCCGTAACCGTGACATCCATCACTTTAGGCATGGTTCGCAGTCCCTCGACAGAAGTTGTCCCATTCATTCCGTAATTTCTCCAAATTCTCACGCACCAACCGTTCGATAACCCGTAACTCATGGCGACTGTATCCCAAATTTTCTGCTAAGCGTACATCTGGATCAAGCCATAGTTTAGCACTTACATTGTCTCGGTCCACATGCATATGTCTGGGTTCTCGACAATCGTATGGGTAAAAGTAGAAACGATATGTACCGCTACGCAGTGCAGTTGGCATAACAAGATACATTCTTCATTAACAGCAGTTGACCTATTGATGCCATTATATCACACGAGGTGCTATCTTTGCGTCTTGATGATGAGTTCATGGGATTTTTATTGTTGTTGAATACACAAGAGACAGCGCCACAAGCGAGAGCCGAACGACTCGCGCGTCAGCCGCGCCGCACCGATAGAACGGAAACACATTTGAGTACTTCTCGGTGCCAAAAACGCTACGGCATCCTCGCCGCGTAGCGGCGTCGGCGGACGCGCAGGTTGGGCGGCCATTGGAGCTTTTGTTGGTCTATTTTTCGCCTTCCTCAGCGATTTGAACCTTGCGCCGCTCCTCGCTCGTTTGGCGCGCAAGAACGAACCAGTTCCCACACCCCATTAGGGCGTAAACCGTTTCCAATGGCCTTTGGATACAACTTCGACGACGCCATCGGTCACTTTGATGGCGGTCTGATCGTCAATCGCGTACCCCAGCACCCGCATCCCGGCGGCCCATCTTTCTGCGTCGGCCATGGAGTTGTCCGGCAGTATCTCGTGATCCAGGTGCGGAAAGATCGAAAAACCAACCATGCCCAGCGTTTCATCGCCGCCAGTGGGCGGAGTCCAGTGGACGAAGTACTGCCCGATGTTGGGAGCCATCACCAGGCTCCCGGCGCTCAGTCCCACGTAGACCGCGCGCAGCGACGGCAAGAGGTCTGCCAGCCCGGACTGCCGCATCCAGTAGCACAGATACAGGGGGCGCCGCCATTCACCAGGGGAACGTCGGTCTCCTGGACCATGGGAACCCAGAGTTCTTTACCGATGCTGGGGAGCGCGGTCAGATCCAGCACGCCCAAAGACTTCCAACCCAATTCGTACATGGGGCAGAGGGGTTGTTGTCTGCTGATGAACTGCCATGCCCGGGCAGCACCGGCAGCACCGCCGGGTAGGGCGTAGGTCGCGGTGGGAATACAGAGGACGCTGGACTCGGCAATCGGTTTGCCCAGGAGGTCGACCAGCGCTCCTCCAGCTCGAATTGCAAGACAGTCAAAGTTTTCAATAAGGAAAGCGAAGATACCATTTCTCGTCAGAAATCCTTTCTTTGCTATGTCTGCAGCCGAACACAGTGCTGAGGCGGTGGGCGAGGTGCGGGCGACCAACCTGATAGACGAAACACGGTCAAAGCGGGCGACCAACGTAAAAAAGGCGTGATCTCGCCTGGTCGGCACCAGCGGATGGTCGGCAGTTTTGTCTTTACCCTAACCCTTGACGTAAGCGAACTTCTACGCCACTTTTCCATCCCGCACGCGGAAAACATCGACACCGCGGATGTGCCCATGCTTCCCATCCTGCTCAACCCACCGATAGTATAATGGTACCCAGAAACTAGACCACATGGTAAGATACTAAAAACAAAACATGTGGAGGGGAACGAATGACAAAACGACGACAATTCACAGCAAAGTTTAAGTTTCAGATTGCGCTGG
>DAOTTR010000564.1:0-2162 GCA_034437715.1 Caldilineaceae bacterium | reverse complement strand
TTGGCGTTGAACCATCCAACCTGATTTCACACGAAAGGAAGAAGCTGTATGCAACAAACGACAAATTCTACCTTGTTCGCACGGCACCTCATCAGTCGGCGCCATTTCTTGCAACTGGTCGCGGCGGGTGTCTCGACGGCCGCGTTATTGGCCGCTTGTGCGCCCCCCGGCGTTGCCCCGGCCACGGGCAGTGAATCTGCGGCTGCGGGTGGCGAAACCGCTGCGGGTGGCGGTACGCTAGTTTGGCTTTCGCACCAGGAAATTGCCGGCTTGGGGCCAAATGATCTGGGTGCAACCATGCAGGCGATCATGATTAGCGCGATTCACAGTTCATTGGTCGGCTATGATGTCACTTACACGATGTATAACGATCTGGCCGAAACCGTGGATGTGGCTGCCGATGGGAAGCAGTATACTTTTGCGTTACGCAAAGGTGTAAAATTCCATGATGGTAGCGAGCTGACCGCCGCCGATGTCAAATACTCGATTGATTTCTACAAAGATCCGGTCAACGCCAGTGTCATCCAAAGCAGTTATACGGGTGTTGATACGGTCGAGACCCCGGATGATTACACGGTGGTCGTCAAAATGGCGACGGTGAACGCTGCCTCATTGGTCACGTGGGCCAGCAACCCGATTGTGAACGCCAAGTATCACAAAGAAGTGAGCGACGCCACCTACTCCACGGCACCGGTTGGCACGGGCCCCTTCAAGGTGAAGGAGTGGAAAGCCTCCGAATATACCGAACTAGAAGCCTTTGATGATTACTTCAATGGTCGCCCTGCCGTAGACTTTATCCGCCTGGAAGTGGTGCCAGAAGATGCCGTGCGCAAAGCGGCGTTGGACACGGGCGATGCCGATTCTTCGGCCTGGCCGCTCTTGGTGCAAGATAGCCTGACCCTGCAAGCGGATCCTAATTTTAAGGTCTTCAGCACGCCTGGAGATTCGATCAAACATTTTCCGATCAACAATGAACTGGCCTGTCTGAGCGACAAGCGTTGTCGCCAAGCGTTGATGTATGCGCTGGATCGCCAGCGTATTATCGACGATCTGTGGAATGGCGCGGCCGAGGTGGCGCATTCGAGTCTTCCGCCCAACAGCCAATATTACAAGGCAGACCTGAAACAGTACGAATTCGATCCGGAAAAGGCCAAAGCTTTGCTGGATGAAGCGGGCTGGACCGCAGGCGCCGATGGCATCCGCGAAAAGGACGGTGAGAAATTCAGTTTCACCTGCACAGCCAAAGCCGGTGATCAGGCGCGTAAAGCGATTGCCGAACTGGCCCAACAGTTGTTCAAAGATGTTGGAGTGGATATGCAAATCGCCGAAGCGCCCGTGGCTGAGATCCTAGAAGCGATGCGCACCGGCGATACGATGGATGCCTCGATCTTCAACTGGACCTATAACAGTGGCGTGCTGGAGCCGGACGCCACCGACACGCTCAGTTCCGGTGGCGGCAATAACTTCGCCCATTTCAAGAATGCGGAAATGGATGAATTGTGCAGCCAAGGGCTACAAGTGGTTGATCCCGCCGAGCGCAAGCCGATCTACGACCGCATCCAAGAAATCTTCGTCGAAGAGGTGCCGGTGCTCTATCTGCAATTTGATACTTGGATGTTGCCCTTTGCGACGAAAGTCGAGGGGTTGCCGGACACAACCGCCAATACCTACCCGCTCTATTCGTACCTGTTGCCGTTGACAAAAGGCAACGGGTAAACTGATGTACGATTTTAGATGTACGATTTACGAAGATTGGTGGGCAGACAATGTGCTCTCTACTTTCACTATCGCGCGAGCAGAAAAATCATCGGGTATCCATTATAGGATCTACGCTGGCTGAGCTTGTCGAAGCCGGCTTCGACAAGCTCAGCCAGCGTGAAAATAGTTATTTTGCGTAAGCCCTACATTAATCTCGTAAATCGTAAATCTAAAATCGTACATCTAACCCAACGCCTATGCTACTCTATATCATCCGTCGTCTACTCCAGGGCTTGCTGATCGTTTTCCTCGTCAGCGTGATCACCTTTGTTATTATGCGCCTACTGCCGGGTGACCCGGTGCAGTTGCTCTTGGGCGACGGCAGGATCAAGATGACGGATGAATTGCGTGCCGCCATCCATCGCAAGTGGGGCTTTGACAAACCCTATCACGAACAGTATTTG
>DAOTTR010000563.1:0-3710 GCA_034437715.1 Caldilineaceae bacterium | reverse complement strand
GCGGGGAGTGCCGTGCCCAACACGAGTTCACCGGCTTTGATCTTCTTTTTTAGTGGATTCGGATACATGCTTGATTCCTTGCTCTGTTTGTGATTGATCAATAAGCTCACTGCAAAAGCAGCGAAGCGGGATTACCCAAAATTGATGATAAGCGGCCTGATTACGACGATTACCACCCATTGATTACCATTGGCGCTTGCGCAGATCGTGGCAGCGCACGACAAGTGCTGGTCCCAGGCCATCGATCTGTAAGCGCACAACGTCGCCATCTTGGACGGGTGCTAATGCGTAGTGATGGGTGCCCGTGGCCACGACATCGCCCGGTTCCAGCGCCATTACATTGGTCACTTCAGCCAGCAGTTCGGGTAGATGACGATCCATTTCTGCTGTCGAGAAATCATGACGCAGCTCGTCATTCACCCAGAGTTTGAGCGGTAATTGATTGGGATCAGGAATTTCATCTTTGGTCACCAATACGGGCCCCAAGGGACCAAAGGTGTGCCAGGATTTGCCCAGGAAAAAGCCGCCAGGTAGCCCGCGCGAGGAAACGTCAATAAACTGCGTATAGCCAAAGACGCAATCCATGGCGTTGTCTGCGTTGAGACGGCTGGCGGGCTTGCCAATGACAACCGCCAGTTCGGGCTCGAAGTGGAAGACCGAGGCTTCGGCTGGGCACAATTCAACGGTATCGTTGAGACCAATCACCGAGCTGGATGCTTTTAGAAACGCGTTGAAGAGACCGCGCTCTGGTTTCTGCGGTTCCAAGTAGTTGCCGGCCAGACAGACAAATTGACCAGGGCGGGGCAGGGGCGCGCGGACGCGCACGCTGTCCATGGGGAGACCACCCTGGCCTTGCATGGCTTGTTCGATCTGCGGCTGCACCGTAGCCCAGTTGCGAATCAGCATCCCCATCATCTCTTGCGGGGAATGGTATCCCCAATCCTGGGTGATCGTTGCCACATCGACAATCTGGTCGCCTTGCAAGACGCCCAATTGAAAGTCATTATAGAGCACTAGCTTCATTGATTCCTCCTCTACTTCTTTAGGTTATTTTGGGTCTATCTGTTTAATTTTGCGCGCTTTCCTCCTGCACTTTCCACTTGCAACCCCAGGGGTGAAAAAAACCGGTTTGCGTCCCGTTACACAATCCTATATAATCATATCTCTAACCACCCGATTGTTCAACCAGCGCAAAAGTATTATCTTCATTCTACTGCAAGCATCCGTATTTCCACATCCATCATTCAATATGGCATCAATTATTGTGAGGAGAACGTACAATGTTTGTTCCGACCCACCGTTATCGAACCCCCAGTCATCGAAAGATTTTATTGTGTATTCTGTGGTTAACGCTTGTAAGCTTGTTAGCCGCCTGTGTCGCTCCTGGTGCTGCGCCAGGCGATAGCGCCGAAAAACCCAAGTTGACGATCTGGACCGCCGTCACCTTTACCACCGATGCCGACGAGTATCAAGACAATTTGATTCAACAGTGGGGCGAAGAAAATGGCGTGGAGATTGATCTCGCCCGCATGTCTTCGGAAGAAAGTACCCCCAAGTGGCAAACGGCTGCCGAGAGTAAACAATTTCCCGATTGTGGCGCAATCGAACAAAATGATCTGCCCCAATTCATCCAGAGTGGCCTGATGGTCGAAACCACCGATGTGATCAATCGCCTGAATGCAATGGGCGGCGGCTACACCAATGGCGCGTTCTTGGCCGGGCGCACGGCAGATGAGAAACATTGGTCGGTGCCCACCTTCAGTTCGACCGAGATTTTCTATGTACGCAAGGACAAGCTAGAGGAAAAAGGCTTGGCTGTGCCCGAAACTTGGGCGGATGTGTTGGCGGGGGCCAAGGCAATTAATGACCCCGAAAACCAGTTCTGGGGCTGGGCTGTGCAAATGGGCACCCCTTCGTGGGATTCCGAAGTTTCCTTTACGGCCCTGCTCTGGTCCTTTGGCGGCAGCACGTGGGACACCGAAGGCAAACCGGCCATCGATTCACCCGAGACGCGCCAAGTGCTCGACTTCCTCAAAGAAGCCTGGGACGCTGGTGTGATCCCGCCTGATGGGCCCACCTGGGACGACAGCGGCAACAACAAAGCCTATCAGACCGAAATTGGCGGCATGACCCTGAACACGGGTAGCATCCTGCGCTATTTGCAAACCGATGATCCCGAACTGCTGGAAAAGACAGCGGTCATCCCTATCCCTGCTGGCCCCATGGGACGATTTATCTCTGGCTACTACTATCAATGGGGTGCGTTCAACACCGGCGCGCATCCAGAACTTTGTCTACAATTGATGGAATATCTCTTTACCCCCGAAAATCTCCAAGGCTATTATGAAGCTGGCGGCGGCAACATGTTGCCCGTCTTCAATGAGATGCTCAGCGACGAGATGTGGCAAGATCCCTATCGCAAAGTCTTGGCCGACTCGGTGGCGACGACGTATCCGCAAGGCTATCCTGGGTTGACAACGCCATGGATTCTCGATGCGTGGATGGATCATACGATGGTCAAAATGGTCAACCGCGTCTTGGTCGATGGTTGGAGCAACGATGACGCGATTGTCGAAGCTAACGAAGCCCTCCAGCGCTGGTATGACGAGTGGCAGGCAAAGCTGAACCCGTAGGTGGCTCTGTCACGAATTACACGAATAAAGCGAATAAATTTTCGTGTAATTCGTGACCAACCCTTCTCTTCCCTATCCATCAGCCTGACAGGAGAAAGCAATGGCCGTGCAAGCAAGCGAAAAGATCATCGCCGCGCAGCCAGCGGGGCGGCGCGCGCTACATCAGATCCTGGGCCGGGATTTCGTCTTGGGCTATACACTATTAGTCCCTCTGATTCTGGTGCTCTTCATCTTGCTTGCCTATCCGATTGCGATGGCAATCTGGATCACACTGCAAGATAAAACGATTGGGATGCCGGGCCGCTTTATCGGGTTGGAAAATTATCGTAACTTACTTTTCAATGACCCATTTTTCTGGCGCGTTGTACGCAACGGTTTTATTTTTACGATTGGCTCGGTAGGGCTCAAAGTACTGGTCGGCATGATCATGGCGATCGTGCTCAATCAGCCCATTCGTTTTCGCGGCTTTTTTCGTGGGTTGCTGCTCATGCCCTGGGTCGCGCCCACGGTGGTCACGGCGCTCAGTTGGCGCTGGATCTTGGATCTGACTGGCGTGCTCAACCTGACCTTGCGCGATCTGGGCTTGATGAAACTGTCGATTCCCTGGTTGGCCCAATATGAGACGGCGCTGCTCTCGCTGATCTTGGTCAACACCTGGCGCGGCTTTCCTTTCTTTGGCATCACGCTGTTGGCCGGTATGCAAGCCATTCCGCGCGAGCTGTACGAAGCCGCCGAGGTCGATGGCGCTTCGACCTGGCAGCGTTTCTGGCAGATCACCGTGCCCAGCCTGCGTACGGTGATCCTGGTCACGACCATTCTCTCGACCATTTGGACCTTTAACGACTTTGGGATTGTCTGGCTGCTTACGGGGGGTGGACCGGGCAATGCGACCGATGTCTTTGCCACCTATACCTACAAGCTAGGTTTTGTCACCTCCCGCTTGGGCTATGGACAGACGGTTTCGGTGATTCTAGCCCCGGTGTTGATTCTGATTATCACGATTCTCTCCCCACTGATGTTGAAAGGGGAACATGAAGCATGAGAAGCACCCGCCAAGAGCGCCTTATAACCAGTGTC
>DAOTTR010000562.1:0-2646 GCA_034437715.1 Caldilineaceae bacterium | reverse complement strand
TCACTCTTTAATTGTTAATGTGCGCTTCACTACTATCGGGCGAAAAAGCATTCTACCACACCCCACCACCCTTGTCAAATCCTGAAAATAAGTTTTTACGCTTGCTTTCAGCCATTTGTCCGCACCCATTGCCTTCTTTCTGCACTGGGCACAAGTGAAAAGTCTACCAGACATCCCCACTTTCCTCAAATCGCTTACCGGCTGTTTGCACACCCGTTTCACGATCCCACCACAACCATAACCGACTTTCTGTCGTGGGCACAAGCGAGGATTCTATCAGACTATCGGCACGCCGTCAAATTTCGATTATTACAGATGCAATTTGAATGTTGCGCATCAACCGAAAAGACAATTCGGCTAGCACAACCAGCGACTTGACATGATAACGCATGTTTTGTTATTCATTCTCACGAATGCACCTACTCAATCACCAAGAGAATCTCGTTTTGTTCGACGCGTTGCCCCTGTGCGACGATCACATTGCGCACGGTTCCCGCGCGCAGCGAACGGATCTCATTCTCCATTTTCATTGCCTCTAAAATGATCAACGGTTGACCGTCGGCAATTTCGTCACCAATCTTAACCAAGACACTGACCACTAGGCCAGGGATTGGGGCACGAACCGGCAGTTCACCATGGGGTAATGCAGGTGCTTTGCGTCCAGTATTGAGGCGGCGTGTGCGTTCATCTTCGACCTGCACCTGAAATTGATCGCTGCGAAAAGTAATCGTATAATCAGAGCGATCTGGGTGTACGAGCATTTCGTAGCTGCGCCCCCCAAAGAGCACGCTGTAGAGCTCTGGTGCACCACCCTTGGAAAGATCAACAGTTACCTCTTTCCCATTAACCGTTACCTTATCGCGATCAACCTCAATTTCATACTCAGTGGAGCCAATGCGTGCGTAATATTTCACCAGCGTCCTCCTAGGGCACGAATGCGACCCGCATTTTTCCATTGACTTGCAGTACTTTTACCATCGCGCGCCTGACCAATATGCACAGCTTGCCGCCCTTCCTCATGGGCGATCAGCGCGGCGACCACAGCCACAATCTGCTCATGCTCCGAGGCGTTGGCCGTCGAACGCGTTAATTGGCGGCGATTGATAAAACCCGTATCAAAGGTGCCCCAGATAAATTCGGTGCTATCCATGATCTCTTGATGAAAGGGAATCGATGTTTTAATGCCGCCAATCCGATATTCATTCAATGCACGGCGCATACGCAGAATGGCTTCGGCGCGGCTTTCGCCCCAAGCAATCAACTTGGCCACCATCGGGTCGTAATACAAACTGATCTCACAGCCGCGATAGAGCGCGCTTTCGACACGTACACCAGGGCCGGTTGGCTCCTTGAGATAGGTCACGGTGCCGGTGCTAGGTAGAAAATTATTAAACGGATCTTCTGCCGTAATCCGACACTCAATTGCCCAGCCTTTGGCTACAATATCTTCTTGGCGATAGCGCATGCGGCGACCCGCGGCAATCGAAATCTGCTCCTTGACAATATCAACACCCGTCACAAATTCGGTGACAGGATGTTCGACCTGTAACCGCGTATTCATCTCCAGGAAATAGTACTTATTGTCTTTACTATCAAAGAGAAATTCAATCGTGCCGGCATTGACATAGTTGACAGACTCCGCCGCCGCCACAGCAATGCGACCCATTTCCTGGCGGATCTCTTCGCTGATCGCCACGCTGGGAGCTTCTTCGATCAGCTTCTGGTGGCGGCGCTGAATGCTACATTCGCGTTCGCCCAGGTGAATCGTATTGCCGTGGCGGTCGGCGATAATTTGAATTTCAATGTGGCGCGCATTGGTGATCAATTTTTCCAAATAAACTTCGCCATTGCCAAAAGCGTTTTGTGCTTCGCGCCGCGCCGCAGCCAGCGAACCCGCAAACTCAGCCGGATCCTGTACAGCGCGCATACCTTTGCCACCACCACCGGCGCTAGCCTTGATCATCAAGGGGAAACCAATTTGCCGCGCTGCCGCCAGCAGATCATCGTCACTAAGCCCTTTGGCCGAACCAGGCACCAAGGGCACATTGCGCTTGGCCACGGTCTCGCGCGCCGTTGATTTGTCGCCCATCTTCTCGATTGCGTCGGGGCTAGGGCCAATAAATGTAATCCCCGCATCGCCACAGGCCGCGGCAAAGGCCGCATTCTCTGATAAAAATCCATAACCTGGGTGGATCGCGTCTACTTCTGCCTTGCGCGCAATATCAATAATTTTGTCGATGCACAAATAGCTCTCACGGCTAGGCGCTGGTCCTAGCAGATAGGCTTCATCCGCATAGCGGACATGAAGCGCGGTACGGTCGGCCTCGGAAAAGACCGCGACCGTGGGAATCCCACGCTCTTCACAAGCCCGGATAACACGCACAGCAATTTCACCGCGATTGGCAACCAAGACTTTTCTAAACATACGCTTCCTCAGTAATGGATAAACCAGTATACGACTTTACCCTGATTTGTCTATAGTACGACAACGTTAAATTTCATCACCTGCTACGCTGAATGAATTCAGAGCCTATCCTGCGTTCAATTTGAGAAGCGGAGTTGCGCTATAGCGTGCCGGGGACTGCCCAACTGTAGATCTGTACTGAGAACTTTTCCTGGGCACTCCCCGGCACGCTGATCATTGCT
>DAOTTR010000561.1:0-27964 GCA_034437715.1 Caldilineaceae bacterium | reverse complement strand
GCCGCCCGTTCGCAGCGAGCCAAACGCGGGGCGGCTTGCAGCCGCCCCTACGCATGATTTTATTTGGCAAGCGCTGGAGACTTATTTCTTTGAAAGCGCCTTAGGGTCGCGTAGATCCTAAAGGTATGCTGCGGATCTAATGCTTGCGTTTGCAGTTTGCGCTCCCGCCCAATATAGCAACAATGCTGCCGCAATTTGATTTGCAGTTTCCCTGTGATTATACTACGAATGCAATATAGATTACATAACATTTCATTCGTATTCACCTTGGCGCTCAAAACCCCAGATCAGGGAAGGGAGATCTATGATTGCCCACACAGAGTTACAGTATACGGCAACGGCAAAAACCGAAAACGTACCCCAAACGAGTATCACCCTGCGAGATAAAACAACTCAACCCACGAGCGTCGTCAGCATGTGTGGCATCTGTCCAGAAGGCTGTGGCGCCGAAGTCCATTTGGTGGATGGCCGGGATCCAGCGCATCAGCTCGATCAAAGGGCACCCGCACAGCGTCCTCTGTACCCGCGGCATGAAAACCGCCGAAATTGTCTATTCGCCCGATCGCCTGCTCTATCCCCAGCGGCGCATCGGCGAACGCGGCGAAGGCCGGTTTGAGCGCATCGGTTGGGATGAAGCCTATGCCATGATTGTAAGCAATCTACGCCGCGTGGCTGCCGAACATGGGCCAGAAGCGGTGGGCACCTATACCGGGCGCGGCAATTTTGAATATGGCTTGAATGAAATGTTTGCTCCCGCCGGCACCACCGAGTCGTCGGCCAATGCTGTGCTCTTTCCCTTTGGCTCCCCCAATGCGACCGGCGTGGGCGCGCTTTGCTACGTCTCCTATGGCATGATCGCGCCGCGCGCTTGCTTTGGCGATTACATGCTCAACATGACCGAGGATATGGACAAAGCCGATCTGATTTTGGTGTGGGGCGAAAATCCGGCCACCGATTCGTCGCCGATCAACCTGGCGCGGTTGCGCCATGCCCAGCAGCGCGGCGCACGCGTAATTGTGATCGACCACCGGCGCAGCGAAACTGCCCAGGCGTTGCGCTGCGAGTGGTTTGGCATTCGCCCCGGCACCGACGGTGCATTGGCTTTGGGGGCAATTCATGTACTGTTGGCCGAACATATCTACAATCGGGAATTTGTTCACAACTGGACCCACGGTTTTGACGAATTGCAAAGCTATGTCCAAGCCTACGACCCCGAACGGGTGGCCGAGATCACCGGTGTGCCAGCCGAGCAAGTGCGCGCCATGGCGCGCGCCAGCGGCTGCTCGATTCTCAGCTATACGGGGCTGGAATATTCCAACAGTGGCGTGCAAGCAATCCGTGCCATGCTTACCCTGCAAGCGCTGGCGGGCCATCTGGATGTGCCGGGCGGCAAACTCTTTAAAATGCCCCGGTCGGCTGAAGCTCAATCGCCGGTTGACCGAGCCACCCACCCAGGCGCGTCCACCCATCGGCGCGGCGGAATATCCCATCTATTATGCGGTGCGCAAAGAGGCCCACGCCGCGCTCTTCCCGCGTGCCATTTTGGAAGGTAAGCCCTACCCGTTACGCGCGCTGATTGTCAGCGGCACATCGTTGATCACCTCCTGGCCCAATCCCGAGCTATGGCGCAGTGCGCTGGCCGCGCTCGATTTCCTGGTGGTCATCAACCGCTTCCCGACCAGCGATATGCCCTATGCCGATCTGGTGTTGCCCGCGGCCACCCAATTTGAGATCGAATCGTATGGCATTACCGAAGGCTACGTCCAGCATCGGCGCAAGGTGATCGAGCCGCTGGGCGAGGCGCGCAACGACTATCTGATCTTTGCCGAGCTGGCCAAACATTTGGGCTACGGCGAACATTGGCCGCAAACCGAACGCGACATGGTGGCTTATGCCATGCAAGATACCGGCGTGGCGCTCGATGATCTGCTGACCAATCCCGCAGGGCTGCGTTACCCAGCGCCAGCCATGACCTATCGCAAGTATGCCAGCGGCGCACTGCGCCCAGATGGGCAGCCCGGCTTTAACACGTCAACGGGCAAGTTCGAGATCACCTCGGAATGGCTGCGCGGCTATGGCTACGATCCGTTGCCGGTCTATACCGAGCCGATCGAGGGGCCGTTGGCCAGTCCCGAAGTCGCAGAGCACTATCCAATCGTCTTTAATTCAGGCGCGCGCACCAACTTTGACTTTCGGTCGCAACATCACAACATTCCTGGGCTGCTGAACAAGTTGCCGCGCCCGTTGGTCCATGTACATCCCCAGAACGCGGCGACGCGTGGGATTCAGGATGGTGATGAAGTCATCGTCAGTTCCCCGCGCGGCGAGGCCATCTTCTCTGCGCACGTCACGCCAGATATTGTCGTGGGGGCTGTCGAGGTCAATATGGGGGGGCGGTGGACCGTTGGGGCCGATTCAATGGCAGCGCGCCAATGCCAATAGCCTGACCGATTTTGACAATCGCGATCCGATTTCCGGTTTTCCGGTCTACAAAGCGCTGCTCTGCGAGGTGCGCAAGGTGGCGACAAGCTGAGGGAAATTATCTTCCTGGAAGGGGTAACCATCTCACGCCTTGCGAGTGATACCGCCACCCCTTGCAGGAAGGTTGCGATCCACTTTAGCCATTCAACGTGGCAAAAGCGGCCGCGGCAATCGATTCCCAATCGATGTGAAAATGGCGATAGAGATCGACACTGGTGCCCGATTGGCCGAAATCATCGATACCCAGCGGAATCAGGTTGGTGCCCAACGCACTGCCCAACCAGGCCAACGCGTGCGAAGAGCCATCCTGCACGGTGATGATCGGCGCGTGGCGTTCGACAGCGGGCAGCATCCAATCAAACAGCGTGGTGCGCTGCGCATAGGGTGTGGCGCGCCACTGGGCAAAGAGTTGGCGCGGACTGGTCAGGTTTAGCACATTGGCCGCCACCCCTTCGCGCCACAGATAGGCCGCCGCGGCACAGGCTTCGGGAATCATTGCACCGGAAGCGGCGATATGCACCATGTAGCGCTCATCCACATCTGGCCCACCCTGTCGCCAATCCAGCAGACGATAGCCACCGGCCAAGACTTGTGTGCGCAATGCTTCCTCACCCAAGCGTTCCAGGACGGCCTGAAAAGGCTGCTGTTCAATTGGCTTGGTGGAGAGGCGTAAATAGGTGGCGTAGCCCGCCTCACGATCAAAGCAGGCCCGGATGCCCGCCAGCAGTGCCCATTCGACTTCGCGCGCGTAACAAGGTTCATACATGCGCAGGTTGGGCAATTCGGCCCCGATGGAGGGTGTAATTGTTGATTGATGTGCGCCGCCTTCAGGAGCCAATGTCACACCGGAAGGCGTACCCGCAAAGACAAATTTTGCGCCCGAATAGAGGGCGTAGATCAATGCGTCCAACCCGCGACAGACAAAGGGATCATAGACGGTACCGATGGGGACGAGCATCTGCCCGTTCAGCTCGGCGGAGAGGCCAAACATGCCCAGCATCAGGAACAGGTTCATCTCGGAGATGCCCAACTCGATATGTTGGCCTTGGGGACCGTGGCCCCACTTCAAAAGGCGCTGCCCCTCAGTCTCATATTCCAGTTGCGGTTTCAGCTTAAACGCGCCAGTTTTGTTGATCCAACCCGCCAGATTGGTGGAGAAAGACACATCGGGCGAACAGGTAACGAGCCGCTCGCGCATGGCCGGCTGATCGGCCAGGCGATAGAGAATGCGCCCGAAACTATCTTGGGTGCTCACCTTGTCGCCCATGCGCAGTTCCAAGCTGGCGGGTACAGCTACGGTCGGTGCAGGCGTGACGGAACGCGGTGCGGCATATAGGCGCTGTTGCACCTGTTGACAAAGCGCCGCAGCGGCAGAGTCGGGGGCAAAGCCTGCCCATTCATCATCCAGGTCAACGTCTAGTTGCTCGCGCACGGTACCCATCTGTTTTTCGGTCAACAACATGGAATGATTGAGCGGATGCCCGGCAATTGGCAAGCCCCAGCCCTTGATCGTATAGGCAAAGATGATCGTCGGGCGGGTAGGTGCGTGCGCCGCCTGATCGAGCACGCTGATCATTTCGCACAGATCATGCCCACCTAGATTGGCCAACACAGCGGGCAGTTCGCTGTCCGAGACACCTGCCAAAATGGCCTCAATCTTTGGGTTGCCGTTGGCAATGCGACCGCGCACTTTTTCGCCGGGCAAGCGGATCAGCGCCTGATATTCCTCATTATCCATGTCATCGATCCGTTGGCGCAACGCATCGCCGCCCGGCAGATCAAATAGTGCCCGTAAGCGTTGCCCATACTTGGCTTCGAGCACCTGCCAACCCATGCCCTCAAAGAGCCGCTTTAGCCGCGCCGCGCGAATGCCCGGCACCACCCGATCCAGACTTTGCCGGTTGAGATCGACGATCCAGATCAAGTTGTCCAACCCCTCCAGCGCCTCGTCTAGCACGGCTTCCCAGACGTTGCCCTCGTCTAATTCGGCATCGCCGATCAATGCCACAAAGCGCTTCGAGGTGACGCTGCCAAAGTGTGATTGGGCATATTTTTGGGCCAACGCGGCAAAGGCCGGTGCAACAACACCCAACCCGACCGAACCGGTCGAAAAATCAACCGGATCCGGATCTTTGGTGCGGCTGGGATAGGCTTGCAACCCCTTGTAGGCGCGCAGGGTGGTGAGATAGTCGCGCGGTAATTGACCAAGCAGATATTGGATGGCATGAAAAACCGGCGAGGCGTGCGGCTTTACCGAAACACGATCCCCCTCTTGCAGAAAGTGAAAATAGAGCGCCGTGAGAATCGTCACCGCCGAAGCCGAGGAAGCTTGATGGCCGCCGACTTTGATCCCCTCATAATTCGGGCGCACATGATTGGCATGGTGGATAATATTGGTGGCGAGCCAGAGGATGCGGCGCTGAATGGTTTCGAGGGTTGCGAGCGTGGCTGGGTTGAGGGTTGCTAGGTGTGTATTTGTCATATACCTTATGCTTACTGATTGCTTGCTGATTGCTTGCTGATTGCTTGCTGATTGCTTGCTGATTGCTTGCTGATTGCTTGCTGATTGCTTGCTGATTGCTTGCTGAATCTTTACAGCTCATCTGGGAAAAGTGTGAGTTATCGCGCCTACGGTCAACGGCAAAAGTTCACCATACACACTTTCGGCTGATGAGTATTGATTATCGGATGCTTGCGCCAGCGGCTTGAATGCGCGCCCACGTCACCACTGGTAGGGGGATTCCTTCACGCTCGCGCAGGGCTTTGGTACGCCATTCTACCTCGCCGGGTAACAAAATTTCGGCCACGCCTGGGGCACACGGGGTCGCTTTCAGTTGCGCCAAAAAGGTTGCCGCCTGGGCTTTGAATTCATCGACAGGCTGGAAGGCGGCAATATCGATGGCCAGCAAGACCGTCCCTTGATCCCAGCGGTAGCCCGGCAGCAAGGGAAAACCTGCGCCGCTTAAGCCGCCGCCTAACAACTCGATCATCACACTGAGCGCATAGCCCTTGTGACCGCCAAAAGGTAGGATCGCGCCATCATCGAATTGGGCTTGGGGTTGGCGCGTCGGGCGACCGGCCTTGTCGATGATCCAACCTTCTGGCACCAGTTCACCTTTGTCGGCCGCCACTTGCAGCTTGCCATGGGCCACCGCCGAGGTGGCAAAGTCAAAGAAAAGCGGCGGTTGATCGGCGACCGGCAGCGCCCAGGCAATCGGGTTGGCGCCAAGCGCCCGTCGCGCGCCACCAAAGGGCGCGACAATGCCACCCGGCAACGAACCATTGCACACCAGTTGGCCGATCATATCCTGCTGCGCCGCGCTGACCACATATTCACCCACCCGCCCCGTGTGATCGCAGTGACCGAGCACAACCATACCAATGCCGACCGCGCGCGCCTTGGCAATCGCCAGTTCCATACCCTGGGGCAACGCCACCTGACCCAAGTTCCAGCGACAGTCGATCAGCGCCGTGGCTGGCGTCTCCTGGACGATTGCCACTTGGCCATCTAGACACAGCGTGCCGGCTTGAATCCGTTCGACATATTCGGGCACGCGCAACACACCATGCGAGTCATGACCGACTAGATTGCTTTCCACCAGTGAATCGGCAATACGTTGGGCGACCGCGTCTGGCGCGTGGGCCGCGCAAAAAATTTCATAGACATAGGCGCGCAATTCGGATGCAGGAATTGTGATCATGGCTTGCCTCGTTGTTTGTGGTTGGTCAGGATCAGGCTTCGGCATTCGTTTGTGCCTGGGTGACAGATTGTTCGATCAATTCCTGTAAGATCGCTCGATCAATGTCTTGCAATTTGTTGATATAGAGGCAAGATTTGCCGGTCTTGTACTTGCCCAGCTTTTGCAACAACGCGGCTTTCTGCTCGAATTCGACGGTGAGATAGAGTGTAATATTCTGTTTGCGCGGCGAAAAGCCAATCAAGAACCAATCCCCCTGGCGGCCGGTTGCATATTTGTAGTGCATATCGCCAAAGCCGATGATCGCGCTGCCCCACAATTTGGGCGCGGCACCAGTCACGCTTTGCATCAGATCGAGCACCGCAAAACAATCTTGACGCCGCTTTTCATCGGCAATCTGGTTGAGAAAATCGGTCACACTGGCGTCGGTTGGTTTGGTTTTGAGTTCGGCCATGATCGGTTCCTTTCTTAATACGCTTGGCTGCACGCTTTCCCGCTGCTGTAAAAAAGCCACCAATTTGTCGGCGGCGGCTTGCAGATGTTGGCGCAACAGTTCGGTTGCAACGGCCACGTCACCCCGGCGGCACGCGGCCAAAATCGCATGATGTTCACACTGTGAGGTCACTTGATAGTCTAGGCTGATCAAATAGATGATGAGATAGCGCGCAACGTTGGTGTGCAATGTCTGTACCCAACTCATCACACGCGGCAAGTTGGCAGGCCGATAGAGCAGGGCATGGAATTGCCAATTCAATTCGCCCCAGCGTGCCACCTGCACCTCTTGTGCCTCTTTGTCGATAGCGGCAAGTAACGCTTCCGCTTGCGTTAGATCAGCAATCGTCAAGTGAGGAATCGCGCGTTGCAGGGCCAGCGTTTCCAGGGCAATGCGCATAGCGTAGATCTCATCGACCGCCGCGCTAGAGAGGGTCGAGACGACGGCGCCGCGATTGGGAAAAAAGGTGACTAACCCTTCGGCCTTTAACTGTTGCAGGGCTTCACGCACCGGAATTTTGCTCACGCCAAAGCGCGCCGCGATCTCATCTTGGCGCAGAGGTAGATTACTTTTGAGCAAGCCATACAAAATATCATTGCGCAAGACATTGGCAATGGTTTCGGTGGTTTGGGTGGTGGTTTTGTCAACAGATGGTGCGGCGGACAAAGCAACTCTCGGCACAGATTGATTCGTAAATCGTATACACTATTGCTCAAATCATAATATCGTATACGATTTGTGTCAATTCAGGCCAATCGCAGGGTGCATTTCAATTGGGGGTAAATTTTAGACCGAGCGCGCAACGTGTGCCGGGGACGCGCGGGGTGCAGTTTGTCAAACCAGCGTGGTTGTCGCGCGTCCCCGGCACACTTCCCCAAACTGCTTTACACCCCAATTGCGGTTTGCATTCCGGGAAAGGACCAGACCTTTAGGGTCGCGTAGACCCGAAAGGTCGCCTGAGTACCTATTCAACTCCATAATCCTAGCGCAGCATTTTACTCTACCGGCAACCCTTCCAACGCCATAATGCGCAGGGCATTGGTCGTGGGGCTGGGGCCGCGGCGCAGGCGATAGTCGAAATCCATCAGCCCGGCGACAATATCGTCGCGGAAGTGATAATTGGTCACGCCAGCGACTTCCTCTTCCAGCTTGATCAGTTCCAGATCATGGGTGGAGATCAAGCCGACGCCGTTCTGGCCAGCCAGCGCGCGAATATAAGCACGACTGCCGATCAGCCGCTCGCGATTGTTAGTGCCGCGGAAAATCTCATCGACGGCAAAGAAGAGGGGCAACGCGGCATCGGCCTCTAGCGCATCGAGCAGCGCTTTAAGCCGTTGTACTTCGGCATAGAAATAGGAGATGCCATCGGTCACCGAGTCACTCACTTTGATGCAGGTGAACAAGCGAAAGCGTAGTGTGGTCAACGCCTGGGCATCGACCACGCTGCCCGCATAGGCCAACGCCAGATTGACGCCCAGTGCCTTGAGAAAGGTACTTTTGCCCGACATGTTAGAGCCAGTCAGAATCGTCACCTCACCCAGGTGATTGATCGTATAATCGTTGCGCACTTTGTGTTCCGCCGGCAGCAGGGGATGACCAATGCCTTGCCCGGTAAAAACTGGTTCAAGCGGACTAGCCGCGTCCGCAAAGTGGGGAAAGGTTGCCTGGGGGTTGAGCCACGCGTAGCCTGCCAACGCGCTCACCGCTTCCAGCTCATACCAAACGGCCAGCCATTGAGGCAGATCGGCGGCGACCGCGCGCTTCCACTCCGCCAATTGCCAGGCAAAAAATAGCCCCCACGGCAACAGCGTATTGAGCAGCAGCGCCAAGACCGGATTGCCCTGGACGCCCGTCGCCGCCACAATGCGACTGATGCGCCGTAGATAGCGCGAAGGTCGTTGCGCGCCGGTCACAAAGGGCGCACAGAGCGCACCCAATGCCGGCGCGTCTTGATAACCATAGCGCTCCAAATGCCCAAAGACGCCACGCAGGCGGCCAATATCATCCTCCAAGGTTTTGGCTTCTTCAAAGGTATGACTCAGTGTGCGGCTGTGCCAGAAATAGAAGAGGGCATAAACGCCCAGCGTGATTTGCCACCAGGGGCCAAGCAGATTCCAATAGTAGAGCAGAAAGAGGAGTGCGTTAATCACTGCCAGCACACTCAAGCCAATCACCCAGCGCCGCAATGTCTGGACCGGCGTATGCGGTTGTAACCAAGCCAGCAAGCGCGCGGCGCTCCAGGCATCATTACCCTTCATGAGCAAGTGTCCATACAACTGGAGCTTGTTGCGGAAATGCGACCGCAGCATCAGCTCGCGCACCAGCGTTTGGCGCGCCGCTAGCGCGGCCACGGTTGGCGGCGCGCCGGTTAACCAGTCGCGCAGATGTTGGCTGCCCTGTTGCGTCACCGTGCTGTCGAGCAAGCGATGCAGCGAGCGCGGACCAACCAGATCCAGATCAGCCTCGAAGGGGTGATCATAATGGGGTAGATCAAAGCGCGCGGCTGGAATGCCGGTCCAATCCAATGCGATACGCGCCAATTGGGTACGCTTGATCCCCTGCAAATTGATCGTCTGTTGCAACGCAGTCTCGACTTGACGATGCAGATAGACAGTTGCCCCAAAAAGCAGCAGCGTGACGAGCAAACCGCCCCAAAAGTACCAGGGTCCCAGCGTATAGAGCATCAGGGCGCTAAGCGCGACCCCCACGCCAAAGACCAGCGCGCGCAACCACGAATAGCGATTGCTCTGTGGTTGCAGCCTATCGATCCGCCGCTGTAGCCGATCCATACTGCGTTGCAAAAACTGAACACGATCGGGGGTAGACTGATTGGTCACTGATTGAAGTTGAACATTCATAAATTAACGATTTCACAAGATAGTTGACAAACAAAACAAGGATGACTACACTAGTCATGGCTTCTAGTTTACATCAATCAACACATGGGGACAACTGTGCTACACAAACAATGTCCCAACTATCATCGACAATTTTTTATGGCTTTATGGCAAGGCATGGGTAGCCGTCCAGCCGTTGAGCTTATGGACAAACCATTTAAAAGTCATACAAATAAGCTTGGTAATACACGAGAGCGTATCTATGACTTTTAAGGGTTTTATCTATTAGATTGTGCATTGGGGGTTGCAGGCTAGTTAGCTTTATGCTAACATATGATCATGTATGTCGTCATCTTCACTAAGCAAGCCGATCGCACGTTGCGCAAGTTGCCTCGCAATATTGCTATGCTCATCCGTGCAAAGATTGATGAAATTGCCGCCAACCCGTATGGGCAACATAACAATGTCACGAAGCTAACCGGACGGGATGGCTATCGGTTGCGGGTAGGCGACTGGCGCGTACTATATGAATTGCAAGATGAGCAGATTATCTTGTTGGTTGTGAAGATTGGTCCTAGAGGTAGCGTGTATATATGAACGTGCAAGTGATTGAAAAAAATGGACAACCGGAATGGGCGGTGATTCCTTACGAACAGTATGAACGCCTCATCGAAGCGATGGAGATGCTCGATGATATTCGGGCGTTTGATGAAGCTAAACAACTGATCGCGGAGGGGGAAGAACTAGTACCCAGCACGATTACCTATGCAATTTTGGATGGCGGCAACCCAATTCGAGTCTGGCGCGATTATCGAGGGTTGACACAGCAACAGTTGGCAGAAAAAGTAGGCATCAGTAAGCCTTATTTATCCCAACTCGAGTCCGGAAAGCGCGCAGGGACCACTGAAGTCTTAAACACCATTGCCCACGCACTTGATCTGACCCTCGAAGATTTAGTGACGTAAACATCGTTACTGTTATTCTGCCCCTACCGCCGTGGATAAAGTTGATCCCGCTGCTGCTGATAATCGCCATAAGCGGCGGCATAGTGAACTACACTGTCAGGTGAGGCCAGTGTAGTATCGGCACTATGTACCATCTGCGCCACACTTGCGGCCATGCTATCATAATATCCACACCCCACTGCCGCCATCATGGCGGCGCCCAAGGTGGAATCTGCCGAATAATGCACCAGCGGGCGCGCCAGCACATCGGCCAGGATCTGTCGCCAGAGGGAACTGCGTGTCCCACCACCGCTGATCTGTAACGCCGTACATGGATGCCCTAACGCCACCAATTCATCGAGCAGGGTACGAAATTCATAGGCAACACTTTCCAAGACAGCGCGCGCCAAATCGCCGCGGCCTGTATTCATGGTCAAGCCGAGAAAAGCACCGGTTGCTTTTGCATCGGGGTGTGGACTGCCGCGCCCCATGAGATAAGGAAAAAAGGTAACACCCTGGCTGCCCACCGGACTTTGCGCGGCCTGGGCCAATAAGGTGTCGAGCGTCGCCCCATCGCTGTGGCTTTGGGCAAACCAATCCAAGGCACTGGTCGCCGCCTTGAGTTGACCGCCCACAATCCACTGCTCATCGACATAGGGCCAGCAAAAGAGATGATACGCCAAGCGTACTGCGGGTAACGGGGGAGCCGGTAACACGGCGCGGATCACGCCAGCCGTGGCCAACGTCAAAACCACGTCGCCCGGCTGAATTGCGCCCATGGAGAGCGTGGCCGCCGCGCCATCGTTAATGCCCATGACCACCGGCAGTGCGGCAGGCAAGCCTACGGCTTCTGCAACCATAGCCCGCACACGACCAATCACAGTGTGCGCGGGCGCGATCTGGGGCAATCGATCCAGTGGCCAGTCGCAGGCGGCAAAAACGGGTTCCCACCACACATCACCGCCAGCCGTCGTCGTGGGCTCAGTGGCAAACTCACCCGTCAGCCAGTGGACGAGAAAATCTTTGATCCCCAAGGCGTAGCGCGCTTGCTTGGCAACGGCAGGGTGATGTTCAACGATCCACCGCAATTTGGGTGGAAAGCTATTGTCAGGCATACCTTGACCGGCCCACCCCAGCCCCACTGTGTCGATCAGCCACTTGCCTTGGGCCAGACAACGCATATCTTGCCAGGTGGGACTCGTTTCGAGCAGGGGTTTCCCTTGCCCATCGACCAGCACCACGCCCGGCCCATGTGCCGCGAGACCAAGCGCCACCAGATCATGTTTGCGTGGCCCAAGCGCAGTGACTAACGCCTGTGTTGCCTCGGTTAAGGCGGCAATCCAGTCAGCCGGTCGTTGCTCTGCCCAGCCAGCTTGCAGATAGTGCGTGGGGTAAGTCGCTATGCCAGCGGCGATCAACTGGCCCTGCAAAGTATAGGCAGCGGCCTTAGCATTGGTTGTGCCCAAATCTAGCCCCAGCAGAAGCGGTTCATGCACGGCAAGCATCACCGGTTCACCGTGTCGCTGGTCAGCCAGCCTTGACCGGCCTCGGCCAACGCCACATCAGCAACCCAACTCATCATCTCAATCAGTGCCAGATTCATGGAAATTGGTGTGCCATCCACTTTGGCTTCCGGCCGCGAACTAACGCCATCAATCGCGCCCTCTTCGGCACAGCGCCGGATGATGCCAGCCAGATCAATGCTACGATTGACTTGGGTGGAACCAGTCAATGCTTCCAGGCAGACCCCAATCGCAAAGGCTGCCCAATTAGAGCTAGCCCCCACCACGGGCACGTCCGACTCGGCCACGGCGGCAATTGTTGCCCCTAGCGGCGACAACTGTGCCAGCGTCGCGCGCAGATTGCCCATGCCCAACTCGTTGCCGCCATCGCCCAGGCCAATGCGCAAAACACCTTGTGATTGGGCCAACGCGAAAAAGGGATCGGCCTTGGCCAAATGTTCATCGACAATCGCGCGTCCGCTGGCCGTATGCGCAAAGCCATCGGCAGCCTTGCCCGGCATCTCGATGGCAATCAGCGCCTTGGGCTGAATCTCATGCAGAAAGCGCGCGGCGACCGTTTGTGCCTCCGCTTCATCTACCGGACAATCCAAAAAGCTGACCGCCGCCGCTTTGACACGCCCCCGCTTGGCAAGCAAAGCTTTCTCGATGGTTGTCACCAGCAGACCAGCGTTGTAACTGGGCTTGGCACAATAATGTTGCAGTTCGGCATCGGTAATGATAATTGGCACGGCCCCCAACACTTCATCCAAAACGCGCGCCAGATAGACTGCACCTACTGGCCCATCAGTCTCGGTAATGCCGCGCCCCAGAAAAGAACGTGAAGGAAAGCCCGTAATCAGCCCCACTACATCACCCGGCGCGATCACGGCGCGCAAGCGTTGCGCGGCCGTCATCGCCAAGGGCGCACCGACCACAGCCACAGCCGCGCGGTAGAGCGCCGGGATATGCCCCTTACCCCGCGTGTCAATCGACATGAGCTGATCGATCTGCCAGCCAATGCGGTCAAAAAGTTGATCAACATTCGGAATTTGGGCAATCGGTTCGGGATAGATGGGTGGCATAGCTGGTTGCGCTCCGCGACAAGGTTGATCGAAAAGTAGACAATCATCAAGATATAGGGTCGTATTCTACCCGCTTACCTGGAGAACAGACAATTTCATGGGTGATTTCGCAGTGCGTAAAAGGTATAATTCCTTGGGAAGTGTGCCGGGGACGAACGACGACCACACCGCTTTGACAAACTGTATCCCACTCGTCCCCGGCACACGTTGCGCACTCATTCTAAAACTTAAATCATGCCCTGGAAATCCAGAGAAGCAGCTATAAATACCAGGTCAGCAAACCTGTGTGACAAAGGATGTCTTATCATAAACTGGTACCCAAGCCAGATCACCCTCGTACCGATGTGAAACGCGACCGTTTTTGTCAATCGCAAACAAGTAGAGCCAACCGTGATCCAGCAGTTGGCGTACAGCTTCGTGACGAGCAATGACTGCGGTAATCGCGTGCAGAGGCGCTTCAATCAATACGCTCAACCGGAGTGGCTCGTGCACATACTGTTCTCCATCATGGATGGATTGCCAGGGTAGCCCCGTGCGCAAATCTCCGCCATTGCCCTCAAGCACACCAAAGGCCCCCACCACGTTGTGCAGCACCTTATTGCCGCTGCCAAAGAGACGGTTATCGACTGCTGAGCCATAATATTGTAGGTTGATCCAACTGGCAACAATCATCGGTGCGGTCATGATCAGGTCGAGCACACGAAAGTCTTCATCTTGCTGCCACGTATAGGAGTGGAGAAAGACACGGCCACCGAGATTGCGACCATAGGTCCGTTGGCGCGGTGCAACAATCAGCGCGGCACAGCCCGCCAGCCCCCACTCCGGCCGCACCTGTGACCAATCGCGGCTGCGAAATTCTACCGCTGCGTTCGGATCAGTGCCTTGTGCAATATGTAGCTTTGGTGCCCGTTCAGCCCGTACAATGCGGCCGGCTGCGGCAAAACTCGCCTCGATTTGGGCAATATCTGCACTGTGGCTGGCAGGAATATCCGCTCTGTCAAAGATAGTGATCTGATCGGTCGTCGTGTCATGTAAACAGGCGAGAAAATAGGTCTCCGCGGGAATATGGATATCATGTGCATGCAGTCCGGTGCGCACCGCAGGGTTATTTAGGACCAGTGCAGCCACCCGTACATTAGCTTCGCCGGTGTGCCCACCGCAGGCACCACAGTCGAGGCCAGTGGCATAGGGATTGTTTACAGTTGTCGATCCATGGCCCACCAATACCACAAGGCGGGCAAAATCGCGTGTTAGCGACATTGCTGTCAATGCCCCGGCTGCCACCGCGATCTGCTGCTCCAGCGACATGCCGGTCATGCGCTCTTCTGCCTGAACTGATGCCACACTGGGTTTCAGTTTCCCCACAATAGTATCGTCCAACCCAAAGGTTGCAGGCGCGGTAACCGGACGACTTTTACCCAGCGTATCGGTAATCACATTTTTAAGATACGCAAGCCCAACCGGCCCCACAAAGCCAAAGCAAGAGACAGCGCCAAATTTAAATGAACGCCACGCCTTGGCCTCACGCCGGCGAAAGGAGCGGTTCTGGCAGATTGTGGCTTCTTCCTCAGCGGACGCACCCTGCACCGTCTCATTGATCACAAATTGGGGTGCCAACAGTGCCGGACACTGTGCACGGCCCTCGCTTTCTCCGAGCCGTACATATTCAATCGGGAAGCCAAAGAAGCCCGCGAAGCCAATCGTCGCTACACCGCTATCGATTGATTCTAACGCGCGCCGGAAGAGTTCTGAACGCACGTCAATACAGAAAGCCGCCTGCACACGCTGACGGTCAGACGGGACTGACAATGTCGGCGCATGTAAGGTCGCTAGCAACTGACGTTGGTATGCTTTCTCAGAAGCGGTTTGCAACAGGAGATTGCCGGCTAGTTCGGCTTGCAACAGCGCATCAACCTCGGTGGACAGAGGAGCCGCTTTGGAGCGCATCCAACTGGTAGCCACCCCCTCTTCAGCAAAGGCATTGAATAGCGCAGCCTCCCACGTCAGCCGGATCGCCAGCAGATGGTTGAGGCTTTCATCCTCACGGCCCTGTAACTCCGCTTGCCACAACCGATATCGTGCATGGCCGGCCCAGCCACCAATCGTCAGCAACAGGTGGTGCAGGTAGGCATCCAGTTCATGGAGGGGCACGGCCAGTTGGGTCAGGATATTGAGAATAGCTTCGTCAGCTGCCGCGGGCAGGCTACCCAAGATCTGGCGAAAGTGCGGAATGCCCGCCAGTTCCGGAGTGCGGTCAATGAGCGCCTCGGCGCGCCAAGCTGGGTAGGGTGGCAGATGGCGCCAGGGCGATGGCCAGTAAGCCTGCCCTTGATCAAAGTAGGTGGCAGCCCAGCGGGAAATTGACTCGGTTACAAAGCGCCCCCAATCCGTGCCAGTAACGGTATACGCCACGCTGCTCACGGTCGGCACCACTGAGGTTGCGATCTGTTTTGGCTCCTGTCGAGCGAACGATTCCAATGCAGCCACGTTGGATGGCGCGCCGGGTAGGTTTGGGTGGTCGGCAAGGGCAGCGGCCAAATCTTCGGCGGTAAGCTTGCCATTTTGCAGGGCATGTACATAGGAGGCACGGGGTGCCGTCATGGTGGCGCCGGCACGTTCGGCCATCATTTGCATGGCATGGGCAAACGGCTGGTCAGCCAACCCCAAAAAGGGATTGACCGCCACGAAATTTTGCAGTGGCCAGAGGGGTGCAATGCGTCGGCCAGCGCGTGCTACGGCCGCCTGTATCTGTTCCACGGTGGGCAGGAGGGGTTCTTCGTTGGCTGCAATCGTCTTCGTTGCATAACCGTTACTATGCTGCCCTTTACCGGCTTGGGAGAGTTGGAAGGGTAGGGTAGGGACTTGAACGCTCATCTTTGGCTCTTTCTATTTTGGATGGTTGATTTAGCGCCAGGCACCGATGAGGCGGTCTAGGAGCGTATTGGCATAAAACCCATGTTTTAGGTGGACATACATGGCCCGTCCTGCTGTGGTCTCCGCTATGGCTGGGAGAAATGTGTAGAGCAGTGTCACCAGGACAAAAAGTACAACCGCGATCCCCATCACAGTGAGGGTTACCGCGTCCGTCGGTGAGCTAGTGGTGACGGCATCAGTCAATAGCCAGGCACCAACTACTTCTAGTGTGAAGAAGGCAAAGGTGACGGCAATGGCAGCGAACGTCGTCCGGACAATGACAGTCCGGTGCGGTGTGCCATTGAAGCCCTTTGCCAGCAGTGCTGTGGTCGCCAGCGTAAAGATCACCCCCAGTGCCGTTTCTCCTGGTCGCTTGGTCAGATCGATCCCTAGCATCGTGCCGATCCCGACAAAGAGCATGATGGACAAGGCCAGGGCGGCCAACACCACAAGGGGCCGTGGTGCGCTCTTCTCTTTGTACCCGCCCCCTTTGTATCCACCCGTAGCCTGTATATATTCGACAACACTACCGGAAGATAGAAACGCATGCGCCTTGTAAAACGAATGGGCTACGAGGTGCATGATAGCAACGCTGTGGGCCCCAAAGCCACACAACATGAGCATAAAACCCATATGCGCTGCGCTCGAATAAGCCAAGGACACCTTAACACTGCTCTGCGTTATCATGGCAACGGAGGCAAAGAGCGCCGTAAAACCGCCAACCAGAATCAGCATTTGAAGCGCAGGTGGGAACAGAAAGATAACTTCGCCAAGACGCACGATCAGGAAGGTCCCGGCATTAAGCAGACCAGCGTGCAGCAGTGCCGACACCGGCGTCGGTGTCTCCATCACCTCTAGCAGCCAGCCGTGCAGTGGAAACATCGCTGATTTCAGCGCCGCTGCCGTTACCACCAGCACGGTCGCCACACTGATCCCCACAGGTAAGGTCCCATTGGAGAGTGCGCTTCCGGCGAGCGCAGAAAGTGTTTTCAGATCGCCCGTGCCAAAAGCCTGCACCAACAGAACGGCGGCGACGGTCAGACAGATGTCGCTGAGACGGGCGGCAATGAATTTTTTTCGGGCCGCCAGCACTGCCCCCCGTCTGTTCTCGTAAAAACGCAACAACTGGTGTAGCCCAAGGCTGGTACTGATCCAGGCAACAACCAACTGCAGAAGGTTGCCAGCCAAGACTAAGAGGAGTACAGCGCTGATCGTCAGACAAAGTTGGCCAAAGAAGCGAGCTTGACCAGGGTCGCCGTCGAGATAGTTGCGGCTAAAGTGCACAACAAGCAGCCCGATGGCGGCAACCAGCCAGAACATGATCACGCTCAGCGCATCAAGCCGAATGGCAAAGCCAATGTTATTGAAGCCCACCAGCGGTGTGGTGAACGGGCCCCAGGCCAACATGCTCGTTGTAGCGAGCAAAGAGAGTATCAGCGCAAAGATCGTGGCAGCTTGCGCAAACCGAAACAGCCGTAGCGGTGGCAAATGAGGCCACAGCCATACGGAAAGTGATACAGCCGCAAGCATTGCCGGCGCTAGATAGAAGAGCAGACCAAGGGTCTGAGTCGTGTTATCAAACACAAAGAACTCCTTTTGATTTATGCCATGGCATTTTTGTTGACTCACAAATCCAGACGATTTCTGTTATTTTCGGCAAACATTATTCTCTGCCTATATGTTAAAGCGTATCAGGCGTTGAACAATCTGTAAAATATATATATTGCGCCAAAACGTTCTATAATATAGAATGATTTCATGTTAAACTATCATTATCTACGCTACTTCTGGATTGTTGCACATGAAGGCAATTTGACACGGGCAGCAGAAAAGATCGCCATTGCCCAATCGGCGCTCTCTATGCAGATTCGCAAGCTGGAAGCCGAGTTGGGGCAGCCACTCTTTGAGCGGCAGCGGCGTCGGCTGATCCTGACGGAAGCCGGTCGCATTGCACTGGAATTTGCCGACTCGATCTTTGCCACCGGTGAAGAGCTATTGGGGACGCTCAATCAGTTGGAGAATCCCAGCCAACGGACGCTGCGCGTTGGTGCACTGGCAACATTATCGAAGAATTTTCAATTACAATTTGTCGCACCACTCCTTGCGCAAGCAGAGGTGCGAGTGGTCATCCGTTCCGGCGCCATGAGGGACCTGCTGCAAAGTCTTGAGGAGTATCAGCTCGATGTGGTGCTCGCAAATGTGGAGCCGTTACGGGATGCCAATACACGTTGGGTTTCACATACCATCGATCGGCAGCCGGTCAGCCTGGTGGGCCGGCCCCAAGCCAAGCGGCATGGGCGCACGCTAACCGATCTCCTCAGCGAAGAAATCCTAGTCCTGCCGACGCTTCATTCCAGCATTCGCACCGGTTTTGACGCGCTCGTCAACCGCTTGAATGTGCGCCCGCGAATTATGGTCGAGGTCGATGATATGGCAATGTTACGGCTGGTGGCGCGCAATCACGATGGATTGGCCGTGGTGCCGCCGATTGTGGTGAAGGATGAGTTGGACAGTGGTCTACTTGAAGAAGTTGCCAAGTTGCCAGGGCTGGAGGAGACCTTCTTTGCCATTACGTTCGAGCGACGCTTTCCTAATCCGCTCCTCGCTCTAGTGCTACCCAAAGGGACCAGCGGATAGCCCCAGGGCAACTCAGAGCATTTAATTACACTCCTTTGAATCGTCTTCTTGGCTTAGAGTAACTTCTCGTTCCGTTGGGAGCTAATTGAGACTTATACAATCAAGATGTGACGGAGATTGATAAGCGTAAAAGCGATAAAATGCGCGGTGAGAAAGTAGAGATCACGGCGCTCAAAACGGATAAGTAAACGCTTAAACTTGTCGAGCCAAGCGAAGGTACGTTCGATCGTAAAGCGCAACTTGTAGATCTGCGGCTGAAAGAGACGCTTGCGGCCGCGTTTGGTGGTTTTGCGATTGCGTTTGTTCTCGGCAATGTTAGGCATCAGGCCATGGTTGAAGCAGACTTTGCGTGCGTCTTTATAGATAAAACCCTTAAAAGTCATAGATACGCTCTCGTGTATTACCGGGCTTATTTGGTTGACTTTTAAATGGTTTGTCTATTAGTATCGAAAGCGGCATCGGCATTGAAATACGAACCTTTCAGCGACAAGCCCAGGCGCTTGAGCAAACAAAAGGCCTGTTGCAGATGCGGTTTGCGGTGAAAACTGTCATGATGATTGCCGGCGATGATGCCGGTCGTGGCAATGATTGAACCGTTGGCCTCAACGATGGGCAGAATATTCGAAGTCTTCGCCCGCTTGCGACTTTGATACGCCACCGCGTCACCCCCCTTTTTTCGCCAGACTATGCGTGCCATCCAGATTGAGATGGGTCAGATCCAGCGTGGCTTGAATGGTGCGGATGCTCCCTTGCCACACCTGTTCCAAACTGCCATCACGACTCCATTTGCGGTAATGATAGTAAACTGCATGCCAACTAATTTCGCCGACCGCTGGATTGACCTGGCTACGCGCTATCGGTAACGCTTGCCAGGGACATCCGGTGTACAGCCAGTACAGGATATAGTTGAACATTTTGTATAGCGGAATTCGGCTCACGTAGCCACGTTTTGCTTTACTCAGATAAGGACTGATATGTACTTCAAACGCTGCTTCGATTATACTGACCGGGATGGTGCTCATTGGGCTTCTCCTTCGTGATGGTTGGTGAAGCTCTATCGTGCGCCATCTTTCCTTTTTTACCTATTTCTCTCACCAACAAAAGTCTCAATTAGTTCGCTCCCTAATTTCCTCGTTGTACAAGGGTAGTGCGCCCTGCTCGTTTGGCGGTAACTCCATGCCTGCGGTACAATGGGCAACCAGCAACGCTTTCTTCCCCATTCATTGCCTAATGCACTGCGAGGTGTGCCCATGTCACCAGAACCCATTTATCTGCTCGTGCGCGCCGACGATATTGGCTCGTCCCAGGCTGCCAATGGCGCGTGTATGGCAGTTTTTACCCAGGGCATTGCGCGCTCGGTCGAGATCATGGCACCGTGTGCTTGGTTTCCCGAAGCCGTCAAGCGCTTGCAGGCACAGCCCAGTTATGATGTGGGTGTGCATTTGGTGCTCACCAGCGAATGGGAAACGATCAAGTGGCGACCGCTTTCCGATGCCAAGAGCCTTGTGAATGAAGATGGTTATTTTTGTGCCAGCTTTGGCCGCAGCACGCACGCGCCCGATGCCATTGCCTTTTGCGATCTAGCATGGACCGTGGCCGATGTGACCAAGGAATTGCGCGCCCAGATCGAGTTGACACGCAAACATTTGTCGTGGGCCAGCCACCTGAGTATGCACATGGGTGGCCTGCGCAGTGATCCCCAATTCATGGCAATTATCGAGATGCTGGCCGCCGAGTATGACTTGGCCGTTGACCTGACCGCACACGGTTTTCAGCGATTTCCTGGCTTTGGTGCCCAGAGTACAGCCTTGCTGCCTGCCGAAAAAACCCAGGCGCTGCTCGAGAATCTGGCAACGCTTACACCCGGCAAGTGGATCTTTGTCGATCACCCAGCCTATGACACGTCAGAGATGCGCGCAACCCATCACAATGGGTATGAAAATGTCGCGCTTGACCGACAAGGGGTGACCGATGCGTGGACCAATGCGCAGGTGCAAGCCACCATTGTCCGCCGCGGCATCCGGCTGGTCAGCTATGGCGATGTTAGGCAAGGGTTACCATAATAGCAACACGCTTGCCCGAATCCTGACTTATTGCCGCTTTCATCACTCTCAAAAAGGAGCTTATATGCGATTATCGATAAGCAAACGATGCCAAGGCGCGGCTTTGCTAACCCTGATCCTGCTCTGTCTGACCAGTAGTGACCACACACTGTTTGCCCAAGGTACCTTGCCACCTGGGTTTACCCAAGAAACCGTCACCAATAAACTAGATGGGCCGACAGCGTTTGCCGTCGCGCCGGATGGCCGCATCTTTTTTACGCAGAAATCGGGCGTCGTGCGTGTCTGGCAAGATAATCGCCTGTTACCCGAAAATTTTATTGACATCAGCCAGCAAGTTAATCACGCATATAATCGTGGCCTGGTCGGGATTGCCGTACATCCCAATTTCCCGCAGACGCCTTTCGTCTATCTCTCCTATGTCTATCAACCCAAAGAAGCCTACAGCCACAAAGAAATTGGGGCGCGGCTCTCGCGTGTGATGCGCGTTGCTGCCGATCCAGCCAATCTCAACAAGGCGCTGCCGGGCAGCGAAGTTATCCTGCTGGGCGCGGGTGGCGAATTTGCCCAAATCGGCAATCCCGATAAACCCGATCGCGCGCCGTATAGCTGTCAAGATGCAGCGGGCAAAGCCCTGCGTGACTGTATCCCCGTCGAAGGCACGGCCCATCAGGCCAACATGTTGCGTTTTGGGCGCGACGGCGCACTCTATGTCGGTGTTGGTGACGGTGGTGAATATGATGCCGCGGGCTTGCGCGCCCAGGATCTCGACAGCTTATCGGGCAAGATTTTGCGGATCAATCCATCGTCCGGCGATGGCTACACGAATAATCCATTTTACAATGGCGACCCCAAGAGCAATCGCGCCAAGGTCTACATGCTGGGGCTGCGCAATCCTTTTCGCTTTGCCTTTCATCCCACCAGCAATGATCTGGTGATCGGGGACGTAGGCAAGAGTTCGTGGGAAGAGGTCAACCGCGGGCGCGCGGGAGCCAATTTTGGCTGGCCCTGTTTTGAAAACAGTGATCCAAGCATGACCGCGCCGCCCTGTGACAAAATCCAGGCCGCGCCCAAACAGCTTGTCTTTCCCAACCATGCCTACTTGCACAGTGCAGGCCGCGTGGCGATTATCGGCGGCGATTATTACACCGGCACTAGTTTCCCGGCCCAATATCAAGGCGGTTACTTCTTCGGTGACTACAATACAGGGGAAATTTGGGTGATGACAGTTGCGGGCAATGCGCTCCTGGTACAACCCTTTGCCAAGCAATTTGCTGGCCTTGTGCAGATCAGCCCTGCCCCCGATGGATCGCTCTATGTGTTGACGGCACGCGGCGGCACCTTGTATCGCATTCGCTGGGTGGGCTAAATTTAGGCGGCCCAAGCAAGGCAAGGCAGGCAGTGAAGAATACCAGTGAAAGGAAAGTGACATGGCGTGGCTTATTTTAATGCTGGCGGGGCTGTTTGAAATTGGTTGGGCGATTGGCTTGAAGTACACCGAAGGGTTTACTCGGCTGTGGCCCACTGTTGGCACCTTGCTGGCCATGGTGATTAGTATGGGCCTCTTGGGGGTTGCCGTCAAAACCTTGCCGGTGGGTACGGCCTATGCCGTCTGGACCGGTGTGGGCGCGGTGGGCACGGTCATCTTGGGCATTGTCCTGCTGGGTGAACCGGCAAATACAGGCCGCTTGATCAGCGTCGGGCTGATCATCGCCGGGATCATTGGCTTGAAACTTGTTACACCGGCCTAACGATTACGCCAACGTTAAATTCGTGTTGAATTCATGCAGCGCAGCAGGTGATGAAATTTAACGTTCTCGTACGATTTATTTTCTGGTGCGCCATCCAAATCATCCCAGGGTAGGGCTTGCTGCCATTGAGCTAAGGAATGCTGGTTCCGCACGCTCGGCGTGGAACGAGTTTTCCCACTAACTTACTGGCAGTGAGGGCAGGGCTTGGTTGGTAAAAGTGGTTTGCATAGCGACCCAAGGCGCGTTACAATGCAACATCCAATAACAGTTGATCTGTATAACGGGCAATGATTGATGAATTCACACCCATTTTGACCCATTTGGACCCATTTTCCCTACTTGACAACCTCAGCAAATCATTGTAGAATCGATTATCGATAATATGAGAAATAAATGAAATTATTTGTTGCCTCCTCCCCATTAGATGACGCGCTACACCAATTTAAAATAATATTGCGCTAGAAAATGCGCTGGCGTTTCGCTTGCCCAGAGAAAATTATGGAAGCGCAAACTGCTGAGTACAGGTTACTGAGGACTGTTTGTGAGATGTCGCACGATAATGGTCAAACTGATAACGACCAGGGGCCATTCAATCGCTCTATCCTGCGCGATGAAATCAAGGAATATCTGATCGATGCGATTTTGCGGGGTGTCTATCAACCAGGTGAGCGTCTAACTGAACTGGCATTGGCCCGCCATTTTGGGGTGAGCCAAGCACCCATTCGTGAAGCACTCGGTCATTTAGAATTGATGGGCTTTGTCGAGTCCAAACCGTACAAAGGCACCTACGTCCATAAACATACCCCCGAAGAACTGCGCGATATCTACACTGTGCGCGCTTGGCTAGAAGCTTTGGCCGGTCATTTGGCGGCTCCCCAATTAACCGCCGAACATCTGGCCGAACTACGCGCGTTAGCCGACCGTATGATGGAACATGCACGCAATGGCAATAGCCACGATTTCTACAAAGCAGATTACGCATTTCACAAAATCATTATCCATGTTGCCAATAACAGCATGTTAGTGCGTCTCTTTGACACATTGCAATATGCCTACTGGACCTTTGCATCGACAATTTTGTTTGATCATGACCTAGTCTATCTGGCCGATCGTCACTATGGTGTCATCGATGTGTTGCGCCAACACGATTCAGCACTGGCCGCGCAAGCCTTGCGCACACATATTGAAGAACTAATTGCGCCATTACCAGTAGCCTAATCGCTTGGAAATTTTCTGTCACTCCCTGCCATAAAGCACATAGCGCAGAAGTTTCCAGTTTTCTTTACGCATCAACAAGAAGAATCGATCAAGCATACCCGGCTGCCAGCGCGTTCGCGCCAACAGTGGACTTATTCGTTCATAAAACCTTATGCCGATTTAATTTTGTGAATGCGTAGGTGCGGTTACAAACCGCACCTACGCGGTCGATGCCGAGTTGTGCGGTTACAAACCGCACCTACAAGAACAATTCCACGTGGTTTTGTTGCCGAAATAACAAATCGGAACAATCTCTATATTTTTGGTTCATCGGCAGTTTCCAATTTTTATCTTTGCTTTCAGAATGAGGTAAACGCTCATGGCGCAACACATCATCGACCTTAGCATGGCTGTGCATAACGATATGATCGTCTTTCCGCGTGTCACGCGGCCAGCCTTGCTGATGTATGAAGATTGGGAAAAATTTGCCGAGGGCATTGGGGCGGCCAAATATGGCGTGACTTCGCTGACCGCCAGTTGTCTCACCGTCTTGGGCGATCATGTGGGCACACACATGGATGCCATGAAACATATTGTACCCAGTGCCCCTGGCCCCGAAGGCATTCCCTTAGAATATTGCTATGGTGACGGGGTGGTCTTGGACTTTCGCCATAAAGAAATTGGCGCGGGCATCTCGGTGGACGATCTGCACGCAGCCCTCGACAAAATTGAGTACACGATCAAGCCGCTGGATATCGTTTTTATCTGGACAGGCGCTGGCAGCTACAACCACGAAGAACGCTATCAGCGCGAACACTGTGGCATGACGCGTGAGGCGACGATCTGGCTGATCGAGCAGGGCGTCAAAGTGATGGGCATCGATGCCATTACCTTTGATCCGCCGGTCTGGGCGATGTTTGAACGCCAACAATTTTGGGAAGCCCATCGCGTCATGTGGGAACACGAATACTACCACATTGAGAATCTCTGTAATCTCGACCAAATTCCGCGCCCGCACGGGTTTACGGCGGTTGTCCTCCCGGTTAAGTGGGTGGGCACCACCGGTTCGCCCGTGCGCGCAGTTGCTGTTATCCAGGAGTAATCTCACCACGAAGTCATTTTCAACCGCTTTTGTTGTTTTCACACAGGAGGAAGTTATGCAGAATATTAGTCGCCGTACATTTTTGCGGTCCGCTGGGTTGGCCGCCACCAGCGTAGCCCTGTTGGCTTGTGCACCGGCCACCACGGCCCCAGCCGCTGGCGATGCCGCCGCGTCTGGCGAACCGGGCATGACAGGCAAAATACAGATCTATGTACAAGCCTACACACCCACCGAAAGCATGGAAAAAAGCCCCAACAACCCCATTCCGCACAACATGATCCAAGTGCTGGCCACCGAATATGCAGAGGCCCATCCCGGCACAGAAATTGAGGTTATTCTCAAGCCTGCCAATGTGGCCGACCATGAATGGATCGTCACGCAACAGGCCGGCGGTACCATTCCGCACATCACCTGGTCCCATTCTTTCTGGATCCAGGATGAGCTTGAAAAAGGTTGGTGGATTGCGCTGGATCCCTATTTTGAACAGCCCAATCCCTACATCGCCGCTGGACAACCGGGCAGCGAACGCTGGCTCGATCAATTCTATGAAGTCCCCACCGAGTCCAAGCGCTTGCAAGATGGCAAGCTCTATGTGGTGCCGATTGACCTCGTAACCACCTTCTTCTTCTACAACAAAGATATGTTCGCCGCCGCCGGTGTCGAGCCGCCTGCCACCTATGGCGAGTGGATCGAAGTACAGAAGAAGCTACAAGAAAGTGGCGTGATCGCCAACGGCCGCCTGGGCTGGTATCAATCACAGCTTGGCGCTATGCTCTATGCCAAGAAAGAAGCCGAGATCAACAAAGATGGCGGCATTGCGACCTTGGAAGAGGTTGCCTGTGCCATTGAAAACGGCCTCTACCGCGCAACCGATCCCGAATATGCCGAATGGCTGCGCATGACGCAAGAACTGACCCAATATCTGGCACCCGACTGGGCAGTCGAGGGCGCTGACTTTAACCGCAAATTCCTCAACAAAGAGATCGCAGTGTTGGAAGATGGTAGCTGGCGCTTTGGCACCCTGCGCGCCGATCCGCTGGTGGACTTTGAATGGGGTAGCTTCTACGCCCCAACCATCAACGAAGAAGATTCGGCGTTTGCGACTGGCAAGGCAGCGACGCCCATCGGTGGCGCGACGGCCGCCCAATGGGCATTGTCCACCCGTGCGGAAAAGGATGGGGTAATCCCGCTAGCAATCGACTTCTTGCGCTTTGTCACGGCGCCCGAAAATGCCAGCCGCATGATCCTAGAGTTGGGCCAATTCCTGCCCAATATCAAGGGGGTCGAAGTCAACGAAGACTTGGCCGAGCCCCTGCGTGCGATCACCGAAGGGCTGGGGGAAGCGGGCATGGTCACCTACCCCGACAAGATCGGCACCGAACAACGGGAGCAGATGACCCCCATCTTGGTGGACTTGCAACTGGGTGAGATCACAACCGAAGAGGCCGTCCAACAGCTTGATGCCTTGATGGTCGAGTATGCCCAGGATGCCATTGCCACCAATGGCTGGCAGTGTCAATAGGGAATTGGTAGTCGTTTGGTCTCTGGTCGTTTAGGCGTAACTGTTCGGACCCTGTCCCGAATTAAGCGAATTTCTCGAATTTTCCTCTGAGGTGATTCGAGAAATTCGTAAAATTCGTGACTAAAACTTCTCTCAAGCTGAATTGTTACTTTTAGTCTTTGGTCTGGACTGCAAGAAAAATGAGCGACAAACAAGGACAAAGCATCAGAGACTAAACGACTTATGACCAATGACGAAAGTCCGCTAGATGGTAAAGGATGTAGGAATGGCAACACAAGAAGTACAGACGACGAGATTTGGTGCTACCGGAACCAGCGTGCCGCAGAGGATGCGGAAACAGGATAGTTTGGCAACCCGGATCTATCGCTATCGCTATGCCTATTTGATGTTAATTCCGACCTTCACGCTGCTGCTCATCTTCAACTATTACCCGGCGTTTATGGGGCTCTACCGCTCCTTTTTTGAATGGGATATTGGCTTGCCCCCCAAGTTTGTGGGGCTGGGCAATTTTGTCGAGTTGTTTAGTGACGACAAAGTCTTTCAGAAATCACTGGGCAATGTGACGATCCTCACCATTTGGCGCGTGCTCAGCGGTGTGACCATCCCATTCATGGTCGCCGAAATGATCTTCAATCTGCGCAACCAGACTTCGCAGTATACCTACCGCGTGCTTATGATTCTGCCTACCGTCGTGCCGGGGATCGTCGGCCTGCTCTTGTGGCAGTTTATCTATGACGGCACGCATGGCCTGCTCAATGCCCTGCTCGCCGGCATTGGCTTGGAAAGCTGGCAGCAGCCGTGGCTAGGCAACCCTAGAACTGCGCTCTATGCCGTCACCTTTATGGGCTTTCCCTGGGTCTCCGGCGTCACCGTGTTGATCTATCTGGCCGGTCTGCAAGGCATCTCGCGCGATGTGATCGACAGCACCAAGGTGGATGGCTGTTCTGCGCTGCGCCGGATTTGGTCGATTGATGTGCCATTGATCATGGGCCAGATCAAGTTGATCACTGTGCTGGCGATTATCGGCGGGTTGCAGGGCTGGGTTGGCATCTTCGTCATGACGGCGGGGGGGCCTGGCACAGCCAGCATGGTGCCTGGGTTGTGGATGTATAACAACGCTTTTCTGTGGAATAAGATGGGCTACGCCTCGTCGATTGGTATGTTCCTCTTTGTCCTGATCATGGGCATCACTTTCTTCAACATGAAGTTTGTTAAGAGCGAGATTTAATTATGACCTATGCAAAAATCGACCAACAACCAGTAGTGATCTCTCGGCAGGGGCTGGGCTACAGCTTGAGCCGCCTGTGGCAGACAGGCGATTGGTCGCGCTATCTCCTGCTCTCGACCATCGTCTTTCTCATGTTCTTGCCCTTTCTGATCATGTTCGTCATCTCGTTCAAGAGCATGCCCCAATTCAACCGTAACCCCTTCTTGCCCACCTTCCCCTTTTATCCCGAAAACTATACGGATGCCTGGCGAATCGTCTCCAAATATATCTTCAACAGCATCATTGTGAGCGGCTCATCGGTCATCTTTACCGTGGCGCTAGCCGCGTTGGCGGCGTGGTCTTTTGCACGCTATCCCTTTCCGGGTCGCGAATTCTTCTTCTATATGGTCATCGCCCTGCTCATGATTCCTGGCGAGTTGACGCTGATCCCCTCCTTTTTGTTGGTCAAGGCGTTGGGCTTGCTCAACACCCATCTGGTCTTGATTTTGCCCTACATTGCCGGTGGTCAAGTCTTTGC
>DAOTTR010000560.1:0-7224 GCA_034437715.1 Caldilineaceae bacterium | reverse complement strand
GACACTTGTCCCGCTGATCATCACTGTAATAATAAAATTCGTTTTTAATTCGTATCATTCGCGACTAAGCCCTTGCCGCTCATACAGTTCTGTCACGAATTGCGCGAATTACTCGAATGGTTTTTAAGGTAGCGACACTTGTCCCGCTGATCATCACTGTAATAATAAAATTCGTTTTTAATTCGCGTAATTCGTCTAATTCGTGACTAAAATCCTTTTTCCTATATCACATCAGCAAAGGTGCGCTCGGTCTTGCGGAAGTACCAGAGACCGCTGGCGAGCAACAGCAGCGTCAATCCCAACGACACCAAAAACCCTGGCCAGTAGATGGCGGTGCTGCCCAAAATTGCCCAGCGAAAGCCGTCGATCACGCCCACCATGGGGTTGAGGCTGTAGAGCAAGCGCCATTGTTCGGGCACCACACTGCTGCTAAAACCCACCGGCGAGAGATAGAGACCGAACTGCACGATAAAGGGCACAATGTAGCGAAAATCGCGATACTTGACATTGAGCGACGCCATCCACAATCCCGCGCCCATGGCCGCGCCAAAGGCAAAAAGGATGAGCAAGGGCAAGGCCAGCAGTCGCCAGGTGGGCCAGAATTGATACCAGCCCATCAACACGATCAGGATGCTAAAGGAAATGAGAAAGTCCACAAAGCTCACTGCCACGGCGGCCAGTGGAATGGCCAGCCGCGGAAAGTAGATTTTGGTGATCATCTGGGCGTTGCTGATCAGGCTATTGCTACTTTCGCTCAGCGCATTGGCAAAGAACTGCCAGGGCAACATGGCGGCAAAGACCAGAATGGGATAGGGTGCGCCATCAGCGGGCAGACCAGCCAAGCGACCAAAGATCACGGTAAAGACAATCATGGTCAGCACGGGCCGCACCAGGGCCCAGGCGACACCGATCACGGTCTGCTTGTAGCGCACGGCAATGTCGCGCCAGGCCAGGAAAACAAACAATTCACGATAGCGCCACAGATCGCGCCAGTAGTGGGCCATGCCTTGGCCGGGTTCGATGATCAGTTCGTGCTGTACCGGCTCGGTAGAGGCCGGTCGATTCCAGGGTAGCATTCGAATAGCTTGCATAATTGTAAAGTTCACACGCTTCTCAATCTGTTCATTCGTGCTATCATAGACAACGACATGGCAAAACAAGGTCGGCCAAGACGCACTGCGTCCAGGATGATCGATGCTATGTCGCCCGAGGGAGATCCGCCAGAACGGCCAAAGTTGTGGGCGGATCTCTTCTGTTTATTCCGTTCAAGTGTTGTTACTAGTTCGGCAATCCAGTCTACCTAGCGCTATTGCCCGCAGGATCATTCCCCAGATTCAGTCATTGTCGCAGTCGATACCGTGACTATACCATACGCACTGCCTGCAAACCATACCATAAATACCTAGTCAAGTATAGTGACACAAAACTAGTATGCGTATTTGGTCAGCTAACTTTGCTCCATACTGACCACTTGGCTCTCCCAGCGGTGCCAGCTGTTAAAACGTGCTTGCAACGCGCGCAGACCCTGACCGGGCGGCGTCACACCTAACAGTTCCAGGTCGGCATCCAGCATAATTTGCACCAGTTGCTCGAAACCCACCTTGGGTTCCCAGCCAAAGGCAGCTTTGGCTTTGCTACTATCCCCCAGCAGATAATCAACCTCGGTCGGGCGATAGTAGCGCGGGTCAATCCGCACATGGTCGCGCCAATCCAGTTCCACGTAGCCAAAGGCCACATCCAGAAATTCGCGTACCGTATGGCTTGCGCCGGTGCCGATCACAAAGTCGTCGGGCTGCTCTTGTTGCAGCATGAGCCACATGGCCTCAACATATTCGGGCGCATAGCCCCAGTCGCGCTTGGCGTCTAGATTGCCCAGATAGAGATGTTGCTGCTTGCCGGCGACGATTGCGGCCACGGCCCGTGTAATCTTGCGCGTGACAAAGGTTTCGCCGCGCCGGGGCGATTCATGGTTAAAGAGAATGCCATTGCTGGCAAAGAGACCATAGGCGTCGCGATAGTTGCGAGTGATATAGTAGGCATAGACCTTGGCCGCGGCATAGGGGCTTTGCGGTGCAAAGGGTGTCACCTCGTTTTGTGGCGGCGGTGTGCTGCCAAACATCTCGCTGGATGACGCCTGATAGAAGCGCACATCGGGCTTGGTACGGCGGATCGCTTCCAGAATGCGCACTGTGCTCAGTCCGGTCACGTCACCGGTGTAGTCGGGCAAGTCAAAGCTCACGCGCACATGGCTTTGCGCCGCCAGGTGATAGATCTCATCGGGCTGGACTTCGCCAATAATGTCGGACAGATTGCCCGAGTTGCTAATATCGCCATAGTGGAGAAAAAGTTGTGCGCCGTTTTGTACATGCGGGTCGCGATAAAGATGGTCGAGCCGCCGCGTGTTAAAGGTGCTGGCCCGGCGAATCACACCGTGGACGGCATAGCCCTTATGCAATAAAAACTCGGCTAAATAGCTACCATCTTGGCCGGTAATACCGGTAAGTAACGCTTTCTTCATAAGGGGATTTCTCGGATTACGAAACCACGAAAATTTCAACCACGGCACCCAGAGGGTTCCCGACAGATGACACGGACTTTATCTTTAATAAGTAGAAACCGGCTCGTTCCACGCTCGGCGTGGAATGCAGTTCTGGGCGCTCTGCGCCTTACACAGAGCGAGCAGACCAGGGTTCCCACGCAGAGCGTGCGGAACCAGCATTGTTTACTGGTTCACCGTTCTTAGTTCTACATGCGCCGTTTTGCGCTGCTGGGCCTGATACCAGGCAATGGTGCGCGGCAAGCCTTCTGCAAAGGCAGTCTGGGAAGTAAAGCCAAAGGCTGCCTGAGCGCGGCTCACATCTAGCTTGCGCCGTGGTTGGCCGTTGGGCTTGGTCGTGTCCCAGACAATGCGACCCGTAAATTGAGTGAGATGGGCAATGGTTTGGAGCAGATCGCGGATGCTGATCTCATAACTGCTGCCCAGGTTCACTGGTTGGCTATCGTTATAATGCTCCGCAGCGAGCAAAATGCCTTCAGCGGCATCTTCGACGTAGAGGAATTCACGGGTGGGCGAACCGTCGCCCCACGCTTCCAGGTAGGTGGCGCCGCTGGCCTTAGCGTCCAGACATTTGCGCACCAACGCCGGAATCACATGCGACGTTTGCAGATCAAAGTTGTCACCCGGCCCGTAAAGATTGACGGGCAGTAAGAAAATCGAGTTGTACCCGTACTGTTCGCGATAGGCCTGGCTTTGCACCAACATCATCTTTTTGGCCAGACCATAGGGCGCATTGGTCTCTTCGGGGTAGCCGTCCCACAACGCATCTTCTTGAAAGGGAATCGGCGCAAATTTGGGATAGGCACAAATGGTGCCGATGGCCACAAACTTGGGGACCTGGGCCTGCCAACATTCATGCAGCAGTTGCACGCCCATCATCAAGTTGTCGTAGAAAAACTCGGCGGGCTTGGCTCGATTGACCCCGATGCCGCCGACGTTGGCGGCCAGGTGGATGACCATATCCACCGGTGTTTTGGCGGGCTGCAATTTAAATTTTGCCGGTGCCCCCGTGCTGGTTGCCGTGTCGCTCAGCAATTGGCGAATCGCCGTACCATTGCGCAAATCGTAATCTTTACGGCGGGGCACAATCACTTCGGCCACACCCCGTCGCCAGAGTTTGTTGACCACAAACGAACCGAGAAAGCCCGCGCCACCGGTAACGAGGACTCGTTTGCCTTGCCAAAAAGAGGCTGGCTGGCGATGACCTGCCTGTTTGCTATCACTCATGGTGCTGCTCTTTCTTGCTGCACACCCCATGAACAATTCTGTGTGCCGAAGCTGTTTGTTCGGTAAAATCCAGAATCAGCAAGGGGGGATTGATTCGTTTATGTGTTAGATTTGCTGTGCCAGCGATCGTAACAAGTTTGCTATCCGTTGTTAGAATCTGTTGTTAAGTAAAAGTGAGAAAGTCTTTGTAAAAACTACCTGTCACGAATTGCGCAAATTTTACGAATGGTCAAGGAGAAATTCGGTTTATTCGGTTCATTCGTGACTAAGCTTTTTAAGAACTTTCTATGCTTTACTTAGAATCTGTTGTTAGAATCGCTTTGCCTATCCATCTTACCACACATTTGGTTGGTTGTATGCTTACAAGTGTCGCCTATATTCTTACACCTTCATAGGACTTTTGTTGGTGATTATTAAGTAAGCTTCAGTAGAATTGCAACTGATAGGGCTGATGCGGCACATCAACTGATTGTGTCTTTTCCACAACCTGCCGGCGTGCGCTCAGGGCCAGCCCCAGCAGAAACCAGAGCGCAACGGCTGGCCGCGCGCCCAGCGTGAGCGCGTCGAACAGATTATAGAGCAAGCAGGCCACAAAACAACCCAGCATGGCCACGGCCCAGACCGAAAGTTGGCCTTCTGGGGGCACAGCGCGATAGAGGCCGATGATTGAGCTCGCCGCCAGCACTACAATGGCCAGCAAGAGAATCATGCCGGGCAACCCAAAATCTAAGGCAGTCTGCAAAAACAGATTGTGGGCATGGTGGATATCGCCCGGAATAAAGCCAGCCAATGGGTAGGGCTCACGGGCAATTTGATCAAAGGCCGCCAAGCCCATGCCGGTCAACGGTTGATCGGCAATGCCATGCAAGGCACGTTGCCAAATGATCAGGCGACCGCTCAGACTGTCGGTATTGACCATGCGTTCCGAGGTGCGATCCAGCGTAGTCGCCGCGCCCTGAAAAAAATCGCGGTATTCTATGGCCAATAAGGAGTAGCCCATACCCAGCAGAAAGAGAATCACAAAGAGTCCACCCACCAGGCGCAGCCACCCATCTGGTTGCCGCCAGGTGAAGAGCAACACGACCAATGTCCCCACCGCCGCTGCCAGCAGACCCGTACGCGATTGTGTCAGGAGTAAGCCACCAGCGAAAAAAAGCCAGAGCGCCAGCCAGAACGTTTTGCCCAACAAGCGCCCAAAACCAGTTGCCACCAGTTGCAGCAAAACAACGCCGAGTCGCCGTTTGCGACGTGGCGGTGTGCCTTCAGTCGCCATGTTGGTGACCGGCGGTCGGTTCCTTCCGCCAGACAAGAGAAAGGCCAAGGGCAGGGGCACCACCATCACCAACGCGGCTGCCACGCGGTTGGGATTAAATTGCTCCGCCAATGTCAAGCTACTTACTTCAATTTGGCGAATCTGGGCAGCAGCCTGCTCGACAAAGGGAATTTTGGTCGTTACATTCATATTGAGCAGCCCCACCAGCGCCAGGGCCACGCTCAAGGCTAAATAAGCAAAGGTCAACAGCCACAGACGTGGATGCAGGCGATAGTTCGCCGCGGGATCAGCACGATCCACTCGTCGCCAGATCGGCACGGCCCAGTTGACTACCGCCAACATGACAGCGCCGCCCCACAACATACGTACCAATTCGGGCCAACTTTTCTCCCAGAAATAGGGTGTCACCCACAGCGAGATCGGCGTGACCACGCAGAAGAGCAGAATCAATGGTAGATCGGCCAGGGTCGATACGCTGGGCGCGCCATAAAAGATCCAGCGCAACAGCGAGGGTAATAGCAACAGCCCCAAGCCAAGCAGGATCGTCTTAGGCGCAAAGCGATCGGGGGCGAGCACCAACGGCCCAACCATTAGCAGCAGGATCGGCTCCAGCAGATCAATGGGCGATAGCGCCGCTTGTCGGCGCACACGCGGGGCGCGTACCGGCAGCGGCACCATTTCATAGGCCTGCATCGTGCTCTTCCCCGTGTCCACTATTGACATTGGACTTGACACCGTTGAGCGGCGATACCACTTTGGTGCCAGTGGTGGTTGCCGTAGAAGTTACTGTGGAAGTGTCATCGCCCAACAATGTCCATTGGGCATTGGTATAGTTATCCGCAGTTTGGGCCTGCGGTTGACGCGGCTTACGGTGCCGGCGTGACCACCATTTGCGCTTGCCGCTGGTCTGTGAATTGCCCGTTTTGCCCTGATAATAGCTGCCATAATAATAGTAATTGGCATAGTAACCCAGGTCAGAAATCCCCACACCATTCAAAATTGGCCCCAGAATATGCACATTGGTGCGTTCGAGAAGCACTTTACAGCGCTGTATCAGGTCGATGCGCGTAGTGCCCGCGCGCACCACCTGCAAAACGCCATCCATCTGTGAAGCCAGAATCACCGCGTCGGTCACGGTGGCGGCGGGCGGCGTGTCATAGAGCACAATGTCCGCATGATCGCCCAGTATCTGAAAGAGATCAGACGCGCGCGCGGATCCCAACAGTTCAGACGGATTGGGGGGAATGGTACCACAGGTCAAAATCTGGAGATTGGGCACAATGCTCGGTTTAAGCACTTGGGCCAGGGTTACCTTGGGATCAGCGGCCCAGTTGGTAAACCCAGGCTCCGCTTGCAGGCCAAAGACCTTATGAAGCTGGGGTCGCCGCAGATCGCAATCGACCAAAATCACACGTTTGCCTTCCTGGGCCAAGCTGACAGCCAGATTGGCTGCGACAAAGGTTTTTCCCTCACCGGGGCCAGAGCTGGTGATGAGCAAATGCCGCATAGGCCGCACGGCATTGGCCATGCGGACCGAAGTGCGCAAGGCGCGAAAGGCCTCGGCAATCGGCGAGCGCGGTTCGAGCACGGCCACCAATCCCGAAGCGCGATCACGTTTGTTGCTTTGCAAGGACATTAACCCAATCGCGCCCTGGGTGGGAATACCATAGTGGGTATCCAATTCCTCTGGTGTATGCACCGTATAATCGATATATTCCAGCAACCAAGCCAAGCCCGCGCCCGCCATCAAGCCACCCAGAAAGGCCAGAATAATCAACTGCCGGGTTTGGCCTGGCTGGGGTGCCGCGGGTAGCGGGGCCAGATCAATGACGACGGCGGTATCGACATTGGTGCTGACCGTATTAGCGCTGGAGGCAAGGGTGGCCTGGGTTTGGGCCAGGCTGCCCAACACCTCTATGCGCGCCGAGCGGGCCGTGATCAGCTCCTCTTTCATTTGCAGGATCAGCGCATCGCCTTCCACCGAACGCGGACTATTCTCGCGACTTTTGATCGCGCCGTCCAGACTTTTGATCTGTTCATTGTAGTAATCGGCCTCTTGTTGCAAGACGGAATGCAATTCAGTCAAGCGCTCAAGTTCCTGGTTGGCGGCTGTATTGAGTTGCGTCTGCAATTGTTCTTGCTGCGATTTTTGGCGCGCAATATTTTC
>DAOTTR010000559.1:0-3804 GCA_034437715.1 Caldilineaceae bacterium | reverse complement strand
AATACAGACACAACGCCAGACGGTCATCGCTAAAGTCTAACTCTCTGATTTCTTGCTTGCTTAACCGCTTGAGCGTGACTAGTACAGTTGGGCGTAGATACCACGGCAGTTAATCAGGCGCGTTACTCGTGTACATCATGGTAAAAATAGGGTACCTTATTTACGCCGGGATCTACTAGATTGAGCAATGCCATAGATGATAAAAATTTACAGCCATTTACCCTGGTAATGCATTATCATCTATGAGCTATTGCGGTATAGATGCGTTCGCACCCATTGCTGCACTGGTTCCATCAAGTGGTTCTGTTGGCTTAAAATGTGGATCAGCCATAGACTGATCACCCACCCAGGACTCAATCCACCCCAGTTCCCGTGTGGCTTGATGATTTGGTCGATACTCTGCTGGATTCCCATCCGTTTCAGCAATCCACACAGTAACGGTAGATCATCCACTCGTTCGATTCGGGCTGTTCTGCCCTCTATATCCATTTCCATACTGATGGATATACTCGATTTTTACTTTTTTTACTAATTTTCTATCAACTTTGTTTTTAGCTATTAAAATAACTTCGTTCGCTCAATCACTTGACCATTTTCATTTTCTTTCTCCTATTTGACCGAACGTAGAGTATTCAGCGTCGATTTTATTAAATCGGACCTGCGCCGCAATGTCTTTATTGAACAATGCCCGGAACTGGTCATTGTGGACGAGGCCCATACCTGCGCCCGCCCGACTGGTGCGTCAACCAGCCAGCAGCAGCGTTACCATCTGATCAGCCGGATTGCGGCAAAGCCCAACCAGCAGCTCGTCTTGCTAACCGCCACCCCGCATAGTGGCAAGCCAGAGGAATTTCACTCGCTGCTGGGTTTGCTCGATCCCGCCTTTGAGACGCTCGATCTGCCCAACGCTACCCAGGCCGAACGGCGCTCGCTCGCTCGCTCCTTTGTCCAGCGTAAACGGGCCGATGTCGAAAAGTGGCTCGATGAAGAGACGCCCTTTCCCATGCGTGAAGCCTTTGAGTGGCCCTATGAACTCTCCCCGGCTTATGCCGACTGTTTTGAACGGCTGCTCGACTTTGCCCGTAAACTCGTTGCGCCGGACACTGCGCGCAGCAGCGTGCAGAAGGTTCACTATTGGACCGCATTGGCGCTCTTGCGTGGTGTGATGTCCAGCCCTGAGGCGGGCATCGAAATGCTCAACAGTCGGCTGGAACGGTTGGCGAGTGGCACCGATGAGCCGGGGGCGTTACCTGGTGATCTGGCCGAGGAATTGGCCGAGGCGTTGGCAAGCGATGAGAATCCGGTAGGTGACACCGAATTTGGCTTTGAAGGGGACAATACGCCGACCCAGGTGGTCCAACGCCATGCGTGGAGCGGCTATCAGCGGCAGCAGTTGCGTGGCTTTGCGGATCAGTTGGCGGCGCTGGCCAATCTGGCTGCCGACCTGAAGCTGGCGGCGACGGCCCTGATCATTGAGGAGTGGCTGGACCAAGGCATCAACCCAGTAATCTTTTGCCGCTACATCGCCACGGCAACCTATGTTGGCGCACAACTTGCCCCGGCGCTGCAGCGGCGTTTTCGTCAACTTGATGTGCAGGTCATCACCAGTGAATCGCCCGATGATCTACGCAAACAGCGTATTGAGGCGATGGGCAAAGCCAAACAACGGGTGCTGATTGCCACCGACTGTCTCAGCGAAGGCATCAATCTACAAGATCATTTTACGGGTGTCCTGCATTATGATCTGCCCTGGAATCCCAATCGCCTGGAGCAGCGCGAAGGGCGGGTCGACCGCTTTGGCCAGACCGCACCGACCGTCAAGGCGTGTCTGCTCTATGGTGCGGACAATCCAATTGACGGCATTGTGCTCGATGTGTTGCTGCGCAAGGTGCGCGAGATTAAACGTGCGACGGGCATCAACGTGCCCTTTCCCGAAGATTCGCAGAGCATTATCGATACCATTATCCAGGCCCTGCTGCTCAACCCCGAACGGAAGGTTACCAAACGCAAAACGGCCAACAAGCTGCAACTGACCTTCGACTTTGGCGACTTTGACGAGGCGGCGCAGGCCAAAGCCAACATCACCCGCAAAGTCGATGAAGCAGCCGAACGTGAAAAAATCTCCCGCTCGATCTTTGCCCAAAATGCGATCAAAGCCCAGGAGATCGAGGCCGATCTGCATGTGGTTGATGAAGCGATTGGTGATCCCAAGGCGGTCGAGGCATTTGTGGTCAACGCGCTCACGCACCTGCTTGGCGTGCAGGTAACGCCAGTGACCCTGCCGCCGTCACGCCCTAGCCCTGGCGCGGCCGTCGCCAAACAAGCGTATCGCATCGTCACCGGCAATCTACCAGAGCAGTTGCGCGCGTTACTGCCCCCTGGCGAACCGGTGTTGGTGAGTTTTGCCTCGCCTACACCGCCGGGCTATCACTATCTGGGGCGCAATCATCGTTTTGTCGAGCAGCTCTGCCAACTGATTATGGCCAACACCCTGGCCCAAGTTGATCACCGCGCCGCCCGCGCCGCCGTGATTCGCACCAACCAGGTTGCGCTCAAGACGATCTTGTTACTCTTCCGTTGTCGCAACGTGATTGAAGATCGGCGCGGCCAACATCAGATCGTGGCCGAAGAGATGATCCTTGGGGGCTGGCAGGGCACCCCCCAACAACGGATCTTTCTCGACCATGCGCAGGCCAAAACACTGCTGACCGTGGCACGCGCGACCACGGAACTGTCGCCCCAAGCGCGTGCCAGCTTTCTGGCCAATGAAGCCAAACTGCTTGCGGCGTTGCAACCCGAATTTGATACCGTCGCCGAAGCCCAAGCCAAACAACTGGTCGAAGCCCACGAACGGTTTACCGCGCTCATGGGCGGCCAACGCTACCAGGTCGTCTATCCCGTGCTGCCCATGGATCTGATGGGGATCTATATTTTGTTGCCATCGTAGGTCACCGCCTCCGGCGTGACGGATCGACTTATAGGGAATCGGGACCTGTCCCACCGGAGATGGAACCGACCACCATCGTAGGTCACCGCCTCCGGCGTGACGGATCGACGGAATCGAAACCAATGTTTCATCCCAGAGCCTACGGGTAACCAAAACTCGTCCCACCAGAGATGGGACCTATATGCTGAGGATCGCCATGAACTTTCGTCGTTATTATGTACCCAACGCCATCGTCTTCATCACCAACGTGGTACACTACCGCGAACCGCTCTTTGCCAACGAAACCTACCTGAACCTGTTTCGTGAGGTTTTGCGCAATACAAAAGCATTGCATCCATTCGACATGGTCGCCTATGTCTTCTTGCACGACCATATGCACTTGATGATCCGACCGACCGGTGCCAGCAATTTTAGCAAAATTATGCATTCAGCAAAGTCCTACTTCACCCACATTTACAAAGAGCAGATTGGCTTTACCGGCAGCATGAAGGTTTGGCAAAAACGCTTTCGTGACCACATCATTCGGGATGAACAAGACTTTGAGCATCACATCAATTACATTCATTACAACCCCGTCAAACATGGCTATGTCTCCCGTCCAGAAGAGTGGCCACATAGCAGCTTTGCCAGTTGGAAAGCCAAAGGCAGTTATCCCGATAAATGGGGCTGGTCACTACCCGATTCCTTGCGCGATTTCAACGTTGATGATTTGGAATGAATATTTCCCGTAGGTCACCCGGGAGCCCACTGGGCGCGGCGTGACGGCTTTGGGTAACCGAGACCATATCGCATTACGCGAGATCCAAGGGAACCGCGGCGTGTCACGCCGGAGGCGGTGACCTACGGTGCTTGTAGGT
>DAOTTR010000558.1:0-2410 GCA_034437715.1 Caldilineaceae bacterium | reverse complement strand
GTCTCGCACAGCTTGAGCCAGGTTTTGGAATTGTGCGCCCAATGTATCTGGATGGACAGCGGCAAGTTAATCGCCATGGGCGAGACGCGATCTGTCGTGCGCCGCTATCTCGAAGCGGTGGATGATGAGATAGCCCAGCGTTTGCTCGATGAAAATGGCCGTCGATTGCTGGCCGAAGCCGCGCCCAAAACGGGTCACGATCAGCCTGATGTACCGCCGCGCCGCTGGGGCGAGGGCGCAATCCGCATCGATCAGGTGCAAATGTACAATGCGGCACACAATGCATCGTGGTCATTTGAGCCGCTGGCCACCGCCTATATCAAAATCAGCTACCATGCAGATCGGCCCGTGACGGAACCCATTTTCAGTGTGTTGATTCACAAGTTGGACGGCTATTACTTGTGGGCCAGCAACACCATGGATCATCCAATCGAGGCGATTACCCAGGCAGGGGCAGGCGAGTTGACCGTTTGCGTGGACGCTTTGGCACTGACAGCAGGCCGCTACTATCTTTCCGCCGCAGCCTATCTGGAGCCCGATCCACCCTATTGGAACACGCCCAGCGATTTTCATGAGCAACTTTATGAATTTCAAGTGGTCTCCGAGGGCGCGATTCATGGCGACGTGGTCATGCCCAGCCAATGGCGGCATCGCGTGCCAACTGTGGTTGCGGCTAGCCCGTCCGCCAATCAATCATCGAATCCCATACAACCAACACCGGTCTCTTCACCATGACACAGCTTGATCTGGAACATCGTTACTATCACTATCTCTATGGCAAAGGCTACAGCAGCAACGACACGCTGCGCCAGGTCTTGCAATGGTACATGCGCTATTTCCAAGAGTTTCATCGGGTGCTGGACATTGGCTGTGGCAATGGCGAATTTCTCCAACTCTTGCAGGAAGCTGGTCACACAGCAGTAGGCGTAGACATTGACCCGGCCATGGTGCAACAGTGTCTTGACCAAGGCTTGACGGCCCACACCGCCGATGTGCTCACATGGCTGCCCAGCCAAGCCGGCCAATACGACGCCATTTTCTCGTCCAATGTGATCGAACATTTGGATGCCAAAACGGTGTTGGCAATCGTCGAGCAAGCCTATCACGCGCTGCGCCCGGGCGGCATGTTATTGATGGGCACGCCCAATCCCGAATCGGCCATCGTGCAGTTTCACGAGTATTGGCGCGATCCAACCCATGTACGCCTCTACAATCGGCAGCTGTTAGAATTCTTTCTGCATGATACTGGTTTTACAGGCATACAGAGCGATGTGAACAGCGCAACACACTGGGAAGGCATCGACCAGATGTTGCACGCCCTTGCAAACGCGCCTACTGCGGCTGAGGCAACCGCAGCGGACAGCGCGCCCCCCAGCCGACAACAGCATACGGTCGCCGATCTGCATCCGCTGCCGCCACCCCCTGGCCCGCAAAGTTCACTGCGCCAACGCGTGGGCTTTCGGCTGACGCATCTGGTTTTCAAGAAATTCCTCGAACCCTATCTCGACTTAGCGCGCTTGGATCTGGAACATCATCGCCAACATATTGTACAATTGCAGCAACAGGTTGATTGGTTACAGCGCCGGTTGGCGGCTACACGCGAGCAAGCGGATCAACAGCAGCAACAAATTCAAGGGCTTGGCACCAGCGAACGCTTTCTCTATCCGCCACGCGAAGTCTTTGTCTATGGCTATAAACCGCTGGTTGAAACACCCATGGTAGAAACAGGAGTCTGATTTTTGCGCGTTGCCGTTATCACACCCTATTTGCCCTGGCCAGCGGACACAGGCGGCAAATTGCGATCCTATTATCTGATCCGCGGCTTGGCCCAACAGGCAGAAGTCGATCTCTATACAGTGTGCTATGGCCCACCGCCGCCGGTTGACGCGCTGGCCGCTTTTTGTCGCACGGTCGATGTCACCCAGTTGATTCCCCCGCCCATTCGGTGGCGACAACTACGGGCGCTCACCCAGCGCACACCACGCTCGGTCACCTATTTTCGCACAGCCGAGAGTATGGCAACCATTCGCCAGAAAGTAGCGGGCGACTATGACTTTTTTGTGGCCGATGAGATCTCCATGGCACCCTATCTCCTGGATCTGCCCGGCCATGCGCAGACGCCAAAACTTGTGATGCGCCAAAAGATCGACTATCTGCACTATGCCGAAGTTGCCGAACGTCGCCCCTGGAATATGGACAAACTACTCGACTGGCAAGAGGCGCGTCGTCTCAAGCGCTTTGAATATGCCATGATGCCGCGCTTTGAGGGCGCAGTGGTCTGTTCGCCCGAGGATGCCGAAATTGCCCGTCAACAAGGGCCGCAACTGGCAATCGATACGATTGTTAATGGGGCCGATATTGAATACTTTGTGCCCATGCGCGCTCCCGATCCCGATCCTACGCTGCTGCT
>DAOTTR010000557.1:0-4110 GCA_034437715.1 Caldilineaceae bacterium | reverse complement strand
GGCGAGACGACCACCGGCGCGCTGGCACGCGTCGATTGGGTGCTCACGCTCAAGCCCGATATTGTGATCCTGGCGACGGGCGGCAACGACAGCCTGCGCGCCATCGACCCGGCGCTCACCAAAGAGAACATTCGCCAACTGGTACAGGCTTTGCAATCGGCTGGGGTGGTGGTGGTGCTGGCGGGTATGCAGACTGTGCAAAACCTGGGGGAAGAGTATACCACTGCCTTCCGCGCCATCTACCCTGCGGTGGCTGAAGAGTACGATCTTACCTTAATCCCGTTCTTTCTTGAAGGCGTGGTTGGCGACCCCAAGCTCAATCAAGACGATTTCATTCATCCCACAGCGGCTGGCTACACCATTGTCGTCGAGACGATCTACCCGTATGTGATCGAGACACTTACACTCTAACGCGCACTATAAAAGAGATTATTCCGATTTGTTCTTTGAGCGACAAAACAGGGTATGGTGATTCTGGTAGGTGCGGTTTGTAACCGCACAATCAGGGTGGAGCCAGCTTTGTGCGGTTACAAACCGCACCTACGCATGCACAAAATTAAATCGGAATAAGGTCTAAACAAACCGCTGCACCGGATAGTCAACCTATCCCGACTACATCAATGTCACTGTGGCGGCCAACGCCTGTGCCAAATCGGCGATGAGATCATCAGGATGCTCCAGCCCCACCGACACCCGCAACAGATTGTCGGGCGTTTTCGACCCTTGCCCTTCCACGCTATAGCGATGCTCGATCAAACTTTCCACGCCACCGAGACTTGTCGCCTGCGCAAAAAGCTTTGTGCTATTCGCCACGCGCAGCGCATTCTCTTGACCCGTGTGCAACTTGTCTGGACAAACCTGAAAGGAGAGCATCCCCCCAAAATCGGCCATCTGCTTGGCGGCAATCGCGTGGCCCGGATGGCTCTCTAGCCCCGGATAATGCACCTTGCAAACTTTGTCATGATTGGCGAGAAAGTGGGCGACCTTACGCGCATTTTCACAGTGGGCGCGCATGCGATAGGGCAAGGTGCGGATGCCGCGCAGCGTGAGCCAACAGTCAAAGGGCGAAGGCACGGCCCCGCCTGTGCGCTGAATCAGGCGAATGCGTGCAAAGAAATCGTTGTCGGCCTTGGTGATGATCGCGCCCCCCAGCACATCGCTGTGGCCGCCCAGATATTTGGTGGTGGCATGAATGGAGAGATCGGCTCCAAGCGCCAGCGTGCGTTGTAACATGGGGGTGGGCCAGGTGCTGTCACACGCACAAATTGCGCCAGCCGCGTGGGCAAGTGCAGCCACGGCGGCCACATCGGTGATTTTGAGCAACGGATTGGATGGCGTCTCGATCCAGATCAATTTTGTGTTGGGGCGCAGCGCGGCCTGCACGGCGGCTAGATCGGTCATGTCCACGGCGGTGGATTCGAGTCCCCACGGTGCAAAAATTTCGCGCACCAGTTTCCCCGTGCCAAAGTAAATGTCATCGGGGATGATCACATGATCGCCGGTGCCGAGCGCTTGGAAAACCGCCATGATCGCGGCCATGCCCGACGCGAAAGTTGCCGCGTCCACACCCGCTTCCAGGGCAACCAAGACCTCTTCCAGCGCGCGCCGGGTGGGATTGTCGGAGCGAATGTAGGAGTAACCGCTGGGATAGGAGCCGTCGCTGGCGCGCACAAAGGTGGTGGAAAGGTGGATTGGCGGCATGACCGCGCCGGTCGTTGGATCGATCTCTTTTCCGGCGTGGACGGCAATCGTTTCGATGTTCATACAAACGCTCTGCTTTCAACTTGTCTTGTAAAGGTAGTAAAGACTTTATGCGCTTTCAAAGTAGGGGCGGCTTGTAGCCGCCCGTTCGCAACGAGCCAAACGCGGGGCGGCTGCGCGGCCGCCCCTACGCATGATTTTGTTTGGCAAGCGCTGGATCCTTATTCCTTTGCAAGCGCCTAAGTCTTTCTAAGCAGACTGAAGTCTTTACTACCACGCTGACTGCTTGTCGTGCGCTGTGGGCTGCTTACCAATCACCCGATAATACCACCGAATCCAGGTAGAGAAAAGCGCGCTTGGCGGTGTCGGTTTCGACAAAAAAGACCGTGTTCAACATGCACCAGAGATTGGCCATCGCTGGCATCTGCATCGGCGCGACTTCGGCCAAATTGGCGAGATCAAAGACCCGATCATTACATTGAAAACGCAGATAGCGCATGGTTGCCAGGTCAAAGTCCAGACGCAGATAATACCAATTCTGTTTGGTGGCAATTTCGTTATAGCAGAGAATTTGGTCACCATCGGGCAGATTTTCCCAACCTTCGGGCGCAAGGTGAAAGTGTGAACGGGTTTTGCCGCTGCCGCCAATATCGTGTAGCACAACTCGTTCTTTTTTGAACTGCCACTGGCCCACTGCTTTGCCGTCGCGCGCGTTCAAATAGCGAATGTGCGGCATAATGCGCTGCGCCCCCGCGCCTTTGCGATCCACATCCTGCAAATCAAAGAGTACACCCACGGCGCGCACATCGGTTTCCGAGAGTTCGAGGGCCGCCGCCTCGGGCTTAAAGGTGAAATAGGCTTCCAACCGGATCGGCCCCAGGTGGCGAAAGGTGAGCCGCTTGATCGCCACGGCCAGCGCGCCTGGATGGGGCCGCGTCGCCAGTTTCATGGCATAGGTGCCATTCATCGAGCCGTCGCTGCCCGTGTCCCACATACTCAAGTTGCTCAACATCGGCCCACGCAGATCGCGATAGGGCGGTAGGATCGCATCTAATGAGCCTTCGTAGTTGCCGATCAACCCCGTCCACCCCTGGAGCCCGCGGTCAAAATCATCGGCGACGATAATGCGCGGCAACGGGTCAAAGCGGCTTAGGGCTGGGTCACTTCGCAGCAACGCCAAACGCAGTTCTTCATGCATAGCTCATCTCACTTGTTTGTTTGCTCATCAGCCGAAAGTGTGCAAACAGATTATTTTGTGCAAGGACAAAACACCGGTTTGCACACTTTGCATAGATGAGCCCGTTTGTTTATTCTTTGACCACCAGATAGACCAGCACGGTCAGGCTGGCACCCGCGGGCAATTCGCCGACCAGCCGCAACCACCCACCAAAGTGGCGAATGCGGCAAAAGGTGACGCCGGCTGCCGTGGGCAAGGTCAGCGTAGTGCCTTCATCGCACCAGTGCATGCCGTCGGGTGAAATCTGGACGCGCGCCAGGGTGGCGGCTGGCACATTTTCAACAGAGAGGGCACGCACAAAATAGATCGCCTCACTGGCCCACGCCGCCTCGTAGGGTTCGGCGTCGAAAGGCCCGCGCCAAGTGACATTGCGTTCGATTATCGCCGTCTGGCTTTCGCGCATGGGGTAACCGGATTCCTTCTTGGGGATTGTTTATGGTTGGCAACGATGTTTGTATTGTAGCGCGTTTACGGCTGTCTCACAAGGAACCAGATGCTGTGGCGCGCATAGGGAGAATGCAGTTTGGGGGCAGCTACTGTTGCCGCCGTAGCCAATAGGGTGCAGCAGGCCAACGCGTTTCGGCGCGATAGTACTGTTGGCGCAGCAATGCGACCTGTTCATACGCGGTTTCTAGTTGCCAAGCATAAGCCGCCAGCGTGTCGCGCTCGCCGTTAAGTTGGGTAGTGACGGCGTAGGCTCCGTCGCGCCCACTGGCCAACGCCAATGTCAAGCCATGCGCCGAGCGCGGATCATAGGTCATGGCCGCGTCGCCTACGGCCAGCCACCCAGCACCGCTTCCATGATCGTGCCTTCCGGGCCGACCACCAGCCGTGTGGCCAGTTTGTTGCCTTTTCGTCACATGGCCTTGATCCCGTTTGAACGGCTTTATCCGACCATGGAAAGCTGGCTACGCGAACAGAGAGAAGCGAATACGCTGGCAGATTTTCTGCGTGAGCACGCCAATGTCGCCATGATCAGCGGCCCAAGCAAGTCGGCAGATATTGAGATGAATCTAACCCTGGGCGTGCATGGCCCAAATTTGTCCATGCCATTTTGGGCTCAACCGGATCTCATGTGGTTGACAGCGTCGAATCAATTCGACGCCTGCTATGCCAAACCTGCTTAAGCAGGTTTTTCGTGGCAGCCGCCGGTTTCAACCGGTGGTATCCTT
>DAOTTR010000556.1:0-2031 GCA_034437715.1 Caldilineaceae bacterium | reverse complement strand
TTTGCATATACTGGCAAACCAAGTTTTGCTCATTATACGAAACCAGATTTGACTACAAACCACTATATATTGTGGTTTTGCCGAATTACTATCCGCTATTTCGTGCCTGAATAGTTACCTAAAATCTAGATCAATGGCTGAGTAAGTAGTACCGGTTTCATCAAGTTAAATGTGCATCGTTTTTCGATTTCTCTCTCGTAGTCGATCAAAAAACGATTTCTATACGCAAAAATCTAAGGTCACAACTTGGGTTAATTATGAAGCAGTATCGAAACTCTCCAACGCAACCAGTAAAACGCAACCAGTAATAAGTATCCATCGGTATCAAACCCATCACCGTCAATTGACGGCGCTATGAAAGGACACTCTTATGATCCACGAGTCTGTATATGAATTGCGCAATCAACTCAAATCTGTACTTGGCGTGTCCCATGGGCGCGTTGAGATCCTGGATGTTGACAAGCTGCGCGGTACGGTAATCGACACGCTCGTCCGCAACGCGGTCTTTGGCACCACGCCGGTCAAAGCGTTTAGCCGTTGGTTGATCTGGGAAGCCGGACAGACGTTGGGCGCGCGCCCGGCGAGCATCCACGACTTTTATATTGCGCGCGCGAACAACAAATGGCGCGACCGCACTGTGCCGGCCATGAATATCCGCTTCACCACCTATGATACGGTACGCTCGGCGCTGCGGGCAGCCCAAAAGACCCAAACTGGTGCCATGATCTTCGAAATTGCGCGTAGTGAAATGAGTTATACCTATCAGCCGCCGGAAGAATATGTGACCAACGTGATTGCCGCCGCTATCAAAGAAGGCTATTTTCATCCGCTCTTTATCCAGGGTGACCACTTCCAGGTCAAAGCCTCGCTTTTCAAAAAGAACCCTGAAGCCGCGATTCAAGAGGTCAAAGATTTGATCGCCGAAGCGGTGCCCGCCGGTTTCTGGAACATTGACATCGATACCAGCACCCTGGTCGATCTGAGCAAAGGCAGCCTGGACGAGCAACAATATCATAACTTTGCCCGCTCGGTGGAACTGACCCAGTTTGTGCGCGATCTAGAGCCAGAGGGCGTCACGGTGAGCTTGGGCGGCGAGATCGGCGAGGTAGGCGAAAAGAACTCGACTGTCGAAGAGTTGGATGCCTATGTCCAGAACTACAAAGAGATGTTGGCCGACTTGGCCGACTTGGGCGACTATGTGGGCCTGAGCAAGATCAGCGTTCAGAGTGGCACTACGCATGGTGGTGTGGTGCTGCCCGATGGTTCGATTGCCGATGTGGCGGTAGACTTTGAAACCTTGGCTACCCTGGGCGAACGGGCGCGCTATCATGGCTCTGGTGGCGTTGTCCAACATGGCGCGAGCACGCTGCCGGAGGCCATGTTTACCAAGTTCCCCGAAAAACAGACGCTGGAGATTCATTTGGCTTCTGGTTTCCAGAATCTCTTTATGGAACACGAAGCGTTTCCCAGTGACCTGCGCGACCAGATCTATCGCTTTGTCAGCACCTATAATGCCGATGAGCGCAAAGCGGGGGAAACCGATGCCCAGTTCTATTACAAGACGCGCAAAAAGGCCATGGGCCCCTTCAAGGCCGAAATGTGGGCCATGAATGAAGAGAATAAAGCGGGCCTGTTTGCCGCTATGGAGGAAAAATTTACCTTCTTCTACGACAAATTGAATGTCACGAACACGCGTACCCTGATCGATCAAATTGTGATCCCAGTTGAACACCACAAACCGATGCCCAAAGAAGCACGCTCGGCTGGTGACGATCTGGGCTTAGCCGATTAAGTCGTAGCGTCAATTAGTTGAGTGCAGACCCCTGTAGAGCATCCGATTGCCAAGTGTATCAGGATGTTTTACAGGGGCAACACTGATCGCCGGAGATAAACGTATGACTCGATGGTCTATTAGACTGTATAGGAAATAGAGATAGGGTATAATCATAAGCGACGCCCCGAGCAGAAGCGCAAAAATAAAGGGGGAGCAGATGATAAAATACAGCAAAATCGCGAACAAAAACAGCTTGC
>DAOTTR010000555.1:0-15225 GCA_034437715.1 Caldilineaceae bacterium | reverse complement strand
CGCGCGCACCTCGTACAGTTGATGTACAGTCGATGCGCCTGCTTGATTGATGCTTGGGTTTGGTAGGAAGCTCAGCCTGATTATAGTGCAACCCAGGAGCAGCGTCAAACAGGTTTTGGAGAATCTTGGTGCGTTGCCTGGTCAATCATAGCGCGGCGAGCAGTTCCTTCATGGCGGCGACGCCGAGTGGCGGACTCGCGAGAATGGGCACGCGTTGCTCGGCGGCTGGCAATGTGGCGACCACACGCGCCATAGTCGCCTGCGCCAACACAATCACATCAACTTGATCCATCAAGGTTTGCAAGCCGATTGTCACCAGGCGATCATGGGTGGCGGTGTCGCCATTCATCATCGCCTCGAATGCGCCTGTGCAGAGATGGGCGACGAGTTCAATGGTTTTGCTCTGGGAGACGGCGCTGGCTTGCACCAAGGCACTGGTTGGCTCAAGTGTCGTAGACAGCGTGGCGATGACGCCAATCCGTTGGCCCAAGCGCACGGCTTCGTCGGCCATGGCTTGATCAATGCGTAAAACCGGAATGTTGACCTGTTGCCGGCCAGCATCGACAGCGGGGCCAATCGACGAACAGGTGACCAAGATGGCGTCAGCCCCCGCCGCTTCTGCCGATTCCAAATAGGTTGCCAGTCGCCGGTAGGTGTTTGGGGTCAATTTCTGGGCGGCGATGGTGTTTTTCAGCAGGCTTTCATCCACAATATTGAACACCTCTACATCAGGCATGGCTTCTTTGCAGAGCTGCGTGATCGTCGTAGCGTTGACGGTAGCGGTATGAATCAGTGCTAATTTCTTGCCCATGGATTTTCTCTTTTCTGTCGGTCAATTCTTCGAAGTTACGCAGTTGTCTAGACCTGTAGGGTCTGCAAGACCCTACAGGTCTCCTGCGAATCTAGTCAAGGGTATACCCCATAAATGCCCATTTTGTCACTCATTGTACTGTACCTCATTCTCGCCAGCCAATTGTCGCCGCCGATGCAGTTCTGCTTTGACTGCGGCCAGCCGTTCCCCATGCAGCGGATAGGTGAGCAGGGCAATGAAGGCCAATGCGCAACCGGCAAAGGGCAGCCCGGTCATAAAGATGCGAAAGCCTGTGGCGACGCTTTCCGGCTGCACGTCCAGGCGCGTGTCGTAGCCATACGCAGGCGCAATTAACCCAAAGACGACAGCCACAATCGCCGCGCTGAGCGTGACGACCAACCCATTGAGCCCAAAGTACATGCCTTCGCGGCGCTGGCCAGTTTTCACTTCATCTTCGTCGATTACATCAGAGATCAAGACGTTGTCCATGAGAAAGATCCCCGCCACTGCCACGCCAATGCCGGCAGAGACAACAATCGCCCAGCCCAACGAAGTGACAAAGGCCAGCGGCAGCATCGAAAGCGCCGTCGCCGAATAGCCGATCAAGGCGGTGGTGCGTGGCTCAAATCGGTTGGCGATGAAGATGCGCCACGGATAGAGCGCAAAGGCCGCCACAATAAAGGCCGTGCCCAGAATGATCGATGTCTGGCCAGGGTCGGCTTTGATCGTATATTTGATGTAAAAGATCATGCCGGTGGAGAGCGCGTTGGTCGTGACAAAGCGCATGGTCTGCGCCACCGTCATCGGCAAAAAGCTGCGATTGACAAAGGTGGCCTTAAAGGCGGCAAAGAAGGAAAGCTCGTTGGACATCGGCGGATCGCCACGCTCAAACATGCCCCGGTAGCCACTGTAACTCGCGATAGCTGCGATAATCGCAAACAGAATGCCCATGACGCCCCAACCCAGTTGCTGGGCCAGGATCGGGGGCAGAGCTACGCCTGTCAGCAGCGCAATCGTCAGGAAAATGTTCATGCGCACGGCCACGTCGGTGCGTTCCGAATAGCTGGGAAACATCTCTGGCATCAACGAGTAGTAGGCTGTGCTGACGAGGGTGGCTAGACCATCATAGAGGACAATGCCAATCACCATGTAGATCAATAGCGCCACCGGCTGTGTGTTGCCATCAAAGGGCGGGAACCAGAGCAGCGCAAAGACCACTAGCCAGGGCAGCGTGGCAAACCATAGATAGGGCAGGCGGCGACCCCAACGCGTGTGGGTGCGGTCGGACCAATAGCCGATGAGCGGATTGTTAATGGCGTTGTAAAAGGTGTAGAGCGTCAAGGCGATGGCAGTCCATTGGGGTGGCAGGCGCTTCACATCGGTATAAAAGAAGAGCAAAGAAACGCTCACCACCTGTGCAGGAATTTGAATGCCCAAGACGGAAAGGGCATAGAGCCAACGTTGCTGGTTTGACGCTTGAATCGGTGGGCGCGTGGAATGCATGGTGGGAGCTCCTGATTGATGGGGAGGATGAGAACAGTTTTTGCGCTTACTTTATCGTCAGGTATTCTAGGTAATGCTATTGTATCATGTGCCCGTACCGATAACAACTCCGATAAAGGCGACAGGTAATGATTCAGGCATGGATTTTTACCCCTGGGAATGCCGCCATCCTGGTGGCAAGCGCATCGTGGCCGCCAGGATGGCGGCGTTCCTGGCTGAATCGTTCCAGCGACAGTCAGGATATGAACGCATCGGTGGTGCTTCATTGGGCATTTTGACGAATCTAGAGTGACCAAGTATGCTTATCCCATTGACCTCAGCTTCCTAAACATGTGCCAAAGGGTTAGAGACAAACATGACAATCCGTGCTTGGGGTCGCGACGCGCTTCTGCCGCTTGCGATCCCCGACTATCGCCGCCTATTGATCGGCAACATTTTGTGGTGGCAAAGCTTTTTTATGGAAACCGTTGTCATGGGGTGGTTGGTGTTTGATCTGACCAGTTCGCCCTGGACAGTTTCCCTGGTGAGTTTTTCGCGCTCATTGCCACTGCTGCTCATCGGCTTTTGGACCGGCCCACTGATCGACCATTTTGGCCGCCGCAAAATTATTGTCGTGGCGCAAACGACAAATCTTTGTGCCTATCTGGCCATGGCGCTTTTATTGTGGAGTGGCAGGGTCGCCGTCTGGAACATTGCCATCGTCGCGCTCTGTTTGGGGGTAGCCTGGGCCATCGATTGGCCTGCGCGGCGGGCGCTGTTGCCCGATATTGTGGGCAAAGAAAAGATGATCGACAGTATGTTGCTGGATAGTTTTTTTGTGGGTCTGGGGCGGATTGCCAGCCCATCTGTGGCCGGTGCCTTGATCGCCTGGTTTGGGGCCATCGGTTGCTATGGTGTGATGGCGCTGCTTTCAGCCTCGGCGCTCTTTACGCTGAACACGCTGACCCACCAGCCAATTCCGCGGCTGACCATGCGGCCCACCGCCGCGCCATGGACATTGATCGGCCACGGCTTGCGCTATGTGCGCCATAATCAGACAATTTTGGCTGTGCTGCTGATCACGTTGGTGCTGAATCTCTGGATTTTTCCCTACTCTACCTTGTTGCCAGTCTTTGCGCGCGAGATTCTCCAGCAAGGGCCGATTGGCTTGGGGTTATTGGGTACCGGCTCGGCGATTGGCTCCTTCCTGGGCCTGATTGTGATCAATGTAATTCGCCGTCGTTATAGCAACGGCTGGATCTTTCTGGCCGGCAGCATCTGGATGTGTCTGGCCCTGATCGCGTTTGCGCTCTCCAGCAACTATACCTTTTCCTGGATGATGCTCTTTTGCGCGGGGATTGGCATGTCCTGTTTCGGCACCCTGCAAAGCGCGATCATTTTGCTGGCGGCCAGCGATGATATGCGCAGCCGGGTCATGGGTCTATTGGTGTTGGCAATTGGCTCCGATCCACTGGGGCAGTTGCAGATGGGCTCCTTGGCCGAGCGTTTTGGCGTCCAAACCACACTGGCTAGCGTGGCCAGCGCGGCGGCGATTGCCGTCTGCCTGATCACAATTTTCCTGCCCAGCCTGCGCCGCCCCGAAGTCAAGACCCTGGCCGTCACTGCCGCGGCCAGCGACTGAGCTAGCTAGGAAAAGATAGGAGACAAGAGACACGAGACGTGCGTCACGCGGCGGGAGCCAGGGCTAGTCTTCGTGTCTCTTTGTAGATCAGTGGCTTGGTAGATTTTTATGCGAGGCGCAAGCGTTGCCACTTGGCTTGGAAGCCAGGGTGTTCCAACACTTCGGGATTGACCACCCCTTTGGGGCGACGACCGTGCGCCAGATCGATCATGCCCTGGCAGACGGCAATGCCATTGTCGCGAAACAGTTCGTGCGTCCAGGCAATGGCGTGGGGGGCCAGCAGAACATTGTCAAACTCGCCGAAGCGATGAGGTTCGGTAATTGGCTCGCCCACAAAGCAATCGAGCGCGGCCCCGGCGATCTTCCCGGTCTTGAGCGTCTCATAGAGGGCATCTTCATTCACGATCCCGCCGCGCGCCGTGTTGAGTAGATAGGCATCGGGCTTCATCAGGCTCAGTTCGTGTGCGCCGATCAGGTTGCGCGTGCGCTCGCTCAGCGGGCAGTGGACAGAGACAAAATCGGCCTGTGCCATCAACTCATCTAGGCTGACTAATTTGATGCCAGCGGCCGCGGCAGTGGCGGCATCGACAAAGGGATCAAAGGCGATCGGCGGCTGCATCCCAAAGATGCTGAGCAAGCGGATCGTCTCGCGCGCAATCCCGCCCAGCCCAACGCTACCAAAGGTGCGATCGCGCAACTCGCCGCCCATATAGTTGGAGCGGTCATGCCATTGGCCGGTGCGTACCAGGCGATCTTTGGCGCGCACATGGTGGGTGAGCGCCAACATCCAGCCCACGGTTGCCTCGGCGACCGAGCGGTTCACCGAGCCCACTGTAATGAACAGGGCGACGTCGGCAGCGGTACAAGCCGGCACATCAACATTGTCATAGCCCACGCCAAAGCGCCCCACGGCCAGTAAATCTTCGGCGTGGGCCAGCGTCGCTACGGTGACGCGCGGGGTGAGCACAATCACGCCGTTGACCCCAGCCAGTTGATCAGCGCCAATCTCCGGGTGATGTTCTTGGAACGCGCTATAGGTAATTTGCGGCTCGGTTTCAAAGAGGGAGAGTCCAATATCACGATATTGGAGCGCGCCGGTGCTGTCATAAAAATCAGCAGTCAGCGCCAAACGAAAGGGTTGGTGAGCGTTTGTCATAACTGGTACCTTCTCTATGTATGCAAGTCTCTCAAAATAGGATGTGATCCAGACGATGATGATAGCACAGTCAGCGCCATCTCAACGCGGCGACCACCGTGGATTGGCCTGGATGATAGGACTGCCCGCGCTTTCAAGCACAAGTTGACGAAAGCCATGATCGGCAATCGTGCCATAGTCGTGTCCGGCATGGGCAGGGCAAACCCAGAAAAAGTGCAGATCATCTGTGCCGGTGTTGACCGTACGATGGGCCCAGCGCGGCGGAATATAGACGACCTGCCCCGCGTCAAACGGCTGGACCGAACAGTCACCTTCGGGCGTTTCCAGCACGAGTAATCCCTGGCCGCGCAGGGCATAATAAATTTCCCCCGTCTCTAGCACGGCATGAAAGTGACCCTTGGTCATAAAATATTCCTGGCCCACTTGGCCCGCAGCCAAGCGCGTGACGCCACTGATCAACTCGCCGGGTACGGCTGGCCGTTCAATCCCCCACACTTCATAGAGTACCGGATCGCCTTCTGCCAGCAACGCGTCAAAGGCTGTCTGATCAACATAGTAACCAGCCATTGATGATAGGTGGCGCACCGTGTGGCGATCATAGTGGCTCATTACATTTTCTGCGTCTGGGGCGAGCGTAAAGGGTAGCGGTAAAGTCTTCATTAGCCCCACGCCACATAGCCGCCACAGATCGGGATGCATTGCCCGGTCACATAATCAGAGAGATCGGTGGTGAGAAATTCGATTACCTTGGCCGCTTCTTCCGGTTGACCGACACGGCGCAAAGCAATCTGGTCAGTTAGATCATTGCCTGCTTTCACCCAGAACGATTTGGTGCGCGACGAGGCAATAAAGCCCGGTGCTATCGAATTGACATGGATGCCAAAGGGGCCCAGCTCGGCGGCGAGGACACGTGTGTAATGGGCAACGCCCGCTTTGGCCAGTTTGTAGGGCATACCGCCGCCGTTGCGCCCACTCCACAATCCCGCCTGTGACGCTACATTGACAATCTTGCCCGATTGCTGCTCCTTCATCAGGCGGCTGGCGGCTTGGCAACAGAGGATGCAACTGGTCAAGTTAATGTCCATAATGAATTGATAGCGTTCGGGCGGCGAACTAGAGGCCGCGTCGTCGGCCCCTTCATGACGCAGATTGCCACCCGCATTGTTGATCAAGATGTCCAGCCGCCCAAAGGTGCCGGCAATCTCTTCAAACATACCTGCCACCGCGTCTTGATTGGTAACATCGGCTTGCACACCCAACGAACGGCGGCCCATGGCTTCGATTTCGGCCATGACGCTGTCGGCATTTAATTGTTCGTTGAATTCCTGCGCTGCATTGAGATTCACGTCGTTGATCACCACATCGGCACCCAGGCTTGCCAGATGCAGCGCATAGGCGCGCCCCAAGCCGCGTGCTGCGCCGGTGACTAGGGCGACTTTGCCTGCTAATTTCATGGATTGGCTCCTTTGGCCTCAGGCATTTCGACGGTACGCGCGGCAAAGGCATTCCAATCCTCTTCCCACGCGGCCACTTGTTTGTGTACTGCGTAGAGCGCCGCCCACATGGCATCGCGCGCCTGATTGGCCGCGGCTTGATCACCCGCCGCCAGCGCAGCTTTGTACGCCGCAACCTGGGTCTGTTGGATGAGCGTGTTGGCCGCAACCGTTTCGGCCAAGGCTTCAGCCCCTGCCAGGTGACGATTCACCAATTCTTCGGTGGGCGTGGTCGTGTCAATGGGCACATCATAGGCGGCATTGGTGATAAAGCGGGGTGGCAACTTTTCGGTATCTTCGCCCCAGCCGTCGTTGGTCCACATGGTATGCGTGGGCTGAATGTGCGGCGTGACGGAGAGATACATGATCATCGGCTCATCGCCCAGGACGCGTACTTGATGATGCTGATTGACGGCTGCGATACACAATTGGCCGGGGCCCAACTCGGCCTTTTCACCGTCGATTTCAAATTCCGCACGACCCGCGAGGATAAGGAAGATCTCGTGGCCCAGGTCGTGGCTGTGGCGCTGGGCCACCGTGCCCACTTCGAAGCGCAGAAAGCGCGAACGAATTTGCGATGTCACAAAAATATTGCGAATGTCCGTTCGGAAATCATAGACAGGTAACGCCATGCGGCTTCTCCTTGCACTGGTCTGGCTATATGAGAGTTGGTTTGGTGTCGGTATGTCGTTGCAGACTACAGTTCCGTTTGGGTTGGCAATCTCCAAACAGGGATCGGAATGTAGTTTCAATGTGCATTAATAATCATACCATAGCGATATGGCGTCTGACTAGGTGCGATTATTTTGTAAAAAGCGGGGTAAAAGAACACAAAAAGGTGAACCTTGGCGTTCACCTTTTTGTATATTTGAAACGGTAAGGTTGTGGCACAAAGGCGTAGCGACAAGGCCCTAGCTGTACGTTATACTAGCGGTTCTTGGCGACGCAGAAACAATTTCTCGATCTCTGCATAGATAAAAACCAAGAAACTAATGGCAAAACATAAAAATAGATCGGTTGGTGCCAACCAACTTGTCTGCAAGAAGCTCTGCAACATTGGTGTGTAAATGGCGATAAATTGTGCGCCAATCACCAACAACGCCAAACCGAGCAAGGGAAGATTGGAAAACAGACCCACCGTAAAGAGCGAATCATTGCCACTGCGCATGCCAAGGGCCTGCCATACCTGAGAGAAGGCCAGCGTGGTAAACATCATGGTCTGCCAGTCTGTATGGCCGGTGAAGAAATGCCAGGCACCCATGCCCAGCGAGAGCGTGCCAATCAGAAAGCCAAACCGTAGAATCTGGGGACCAACACCCCCACTAAAGATACCCGACTGCGGTGGGATCGGTTTGCGCTTCATCACATTGCGTTCCGCTGGTTCCACACCCAACCCAATGCCTAGCAAACCATCGGTGAGCAGATTGAGCCAAAGTAATTGGAGGGGTAATAACGGGGCTGGCATACCAATCAACACGCCACCCAGCATGACCAGCACCTTGCCCATGTTACCGCCAATGCTAAACTTGATAAACTTGCGTAAGTTATCATAAATAACCCGCCCTTCTTCCACGGCCGCGACGATTGTGCTAAAGTTGTCATCGCGCAACACCATTTTGGCGGCTTCTTTGGAAACATCCGTGCCCGTAATGCCCATTGCCACGCCAATATCAGCCGTTTTGAGGGCTGGTGCATCGTTGACGCCATCGCCGGTCATGGCGGTGACATGGCCGCGCCGTTTCAGCGCTTCGACAATGCGCAATTTGTGTTCGGGGGAAACCCGCGCGTAGACGGGAACCTCTTCCACTAAGGCATCGAGCGCGCTATCGTCTATGGTGTTGAGTTCAACGCCTGTCACTACGCGGTCGCCTTCCTTGGCAATGCCCAACGCTTTGGCAATGTGCAAGGCCGTGAGCGGGTGATCGCCTGTGATCATCACTGGGCGAATGCCTGCTTCCTTGCATTTGGCGACGGCCTCTTGGACCTCGGCGCGCGGTGGGTCAATAATGCCGACAAAGCCGATAAATGTCAGCTCCGTTTCCAGATCGGGGGTGGCGGTTGCTGTGCTAAGTGTCTTGAATGCCACACCCAACACGCGCATGCCGTTGGCGGCAAGGGCATAGTTGGCGGCTTCAATGCGTTGGCGGAAAGCGTCAGACATCGGCAGGCGCGCACCATCGGTCCAGACATGCGAGGCAATATCCAATAGCCCATCGACTGAGCCTTTGGTGAATGCCAGATAGGGCGCACTGGGCGCTACCCCGGCAATCAATTCGTGGATGGCCGACTGTTCACTCTGTTGCAAGGCGTGTATGGTGGTCATCCGCTTGCGTTCCGAATCAAAAGGTAATTCGGCCACACGTGGTTTATGCGCATCCAACTGTGCTTTGAAGAGCCCAAATTGGGCGGCGGCCACTACCAGGGCTCCTTCCGTCGGATCGCCGATGGCGTGAAACTTTTTGCCATTACCGCCATTGTCATCCATGGTCAGCTGCGCGTCATTGCAAAGTGCGCCACCAATCAAGAGCAGCGCAAGTGATCCCTGCGGGGTGATGGGGTGGGGCTGGCTGAGATCCAACATGGCCTGCCCACTAGGATTGGTCTCGCCAGTCACATTCACCTGATGGCCAGCTACATCCAAAATCGTCACCGTCATGCGGTTTTCGGTGAGCGTCCCCGTCTTGTCCGAACAAATCGTGGTCACAGACCCAAGCGTTTCAACCGCAGATAGTTTGCGGATTAGCGCGTTGCGCGCCAACATGCGGCGCGCCCCCAAGGCGAGCGTAATTGTCACGACGGCGGGCAAGCCTTCTGGAATGACGGCGACGGCCACGCTGACGGCTACCAGAAAGGCATCGACGACCGAGCCGCCTTGCCCGATATGAATAATGGCGACTAACACGGCAATGATGACACCGAGCAGCGCAAGGATCTTACCCACTTTGTCAAGCCGCTTTTGTAGAGGTGTCAACTCATCTTTGCTCTGTTGTAGCAGGTTGGCAATATTACCCAACTCGGTACGCATGCCGGTGGTTGTGACGAGCCCTCTGCCCCGGCCATAGGTTACTGTCGTGCCCATATAGGCCATATTGCGTTGATCGCCCAACGGCAGGTCGGCTTGCTCCAGTGCATCCGTTGCTTTCTCTACCGCATCCGATTCACCTGTGAGAGCTGCTTCCTGAATACGCAGATTGACACTCTCTACCAAGCGTAAATCTGCCGGTACAAGGTTGCCCGCTTCGAGCAATACCAGATCGCCTGGCACAAGCTCGCGGGCTGCTATTTCTTGGATTTCCCCCGCGCGCCGTACACGCACATTCGGGACGGCCAACTTTTTCAAGGCGGCCATTGCCTGTTCGGCCCGATATTCCTGGACAAAACCGAGCAAGGCAAATAGCAGTACAATGGCGAGAATGGCAATGGCTTCATTCCATTTGCCCAAAAAGCCTGACACCACTGCGGCACCAATTAAAATCAGCACCATGGTTGCGGTGATCTGCTCCCACAGAATTTTAAATGGGCTGCGTCCGCCCTGTTCCGCTAGTTCATTGGGTCCGTAACGCTGTAAGCGGGTACCGGCTTCCTCTTTGGGTAAGCCGTTGCCTATGTCACTTTGTAACTCGTTGCTTGCCTCAAGCACTGTACGTTGATGCCAATGCATCATGAAATTTGCTCCCTTGATAAAAAAGATGAGATCGCCGTGACCATGGTAGCCAGACGGGATTGGCAGAAATATCCTTCATGCCTGCCTTACATTGTTTGTGCCAAGCGGGACCAATAAAAAAATCGGCGAGACCGCACGGCAGTTACTGTCGTGACGGTCTCGCCGAGCATGTGGTTACACAAATGCAGAACTGTGTCTTTCACACATACGAACAGCCGAGAGGTCTCCCTCTGTATTGACGACTGTTCGACTTGCCGCAGCAAGTGGCTACTCCCCTGTCATAGGGATGGTAACGAAAGATGGCGCGTTTGTCAATAAAAATTTAGGCGCGTTTGCTACTGGTTCGCTTACTTTTTAGCGTACTGCTATATTCCCTGGCGGTTGGGTGCGTAGGGCACGTAGGGCGATGAAAATCAGCGTGATGGCAACAATGGGCAGAACAAAGAAGAGCATGGCATTGCTGAACATGGGCAGTGCATCGTGCTGGGTGGCTGCCAAAACCAGATAGGCGGCGTAGGCAATATAGCCACCAAATAAAAGCGCACCATTCCACCGGGTGATGGTGTAACCCGCAAAGAAAATTGGCAGACAGGCAAAGGCAACGGCTGTCATGACAATCATGTCGAAATTGAGCATGGCCGGGGCCACGACTAGCCCACCAGGCGTGACAATGCTAGAGATGCCCAGAATCGCCAGGATGTTGTAGATATTGCTCCCTACCACATTGCCAATGGCAATATCTCGTTCATTGCGCATGGTGGCAATGACGGAGGTGGCGACTTCGGGGAGTGATGTGCCTGCAGCAATAATCGTCAGGCCGATAATGATGTCGCTGACACCGAGGATCCTTGCCAAGATAACGGCACCATCGACCAGCCAGCGTGCCCCCAAAACCAAAATCAGCAACCCGGCGATAATGAGCGCGGTATTTTTCACAATCTCCAGCGGTGTAACCGGAGGGGCTATTTGTGGACCATACTCCTGGGCATACTCGGCCTGCACGGCTGCTGTCTCTTTGCGACTCTTGCGAATGGCCCAGGCATTGTAGATGACAAATATGCTGACAAAGCAGAGACCATCGAGCCAACCGATGCGGCCATCTAGAGAAAAGAGCACGGTCAGCACCGATAATCCTATCATGAGCGGTACATCCAGCCGCACAAGTTGCTGGGCGACGATAAGGGGCAGGATGAGCGCACAGAGGCCAAGGGTAAAGAGAATATTGAAAATATTGCTGCCCACCACATTGGCAATTGCAATATCTGGGCTGCCTGACAAGCCAGCTTGAATGCTGACTGCCAATTCCGGCGTACTGGTGCCAAAGGCTACCACGGTCAACCCGATCACCAACGGCGAAATGCCAAAAATTGCCGCGACTTTGGCTGCGCCCCGTACTAAGACCTCGGCCCCGACTACCAGCAGGACAAGCCCACCCAGTAACATACCGATCAACATTATATCCACGCGCTACTCCTTTTCATTTGATTCATCTATTGCCAAAGGTAAGCCTGAGCCCTGGTATCTGGCAAGCGATAATGGGGTTGAAACCGGGCGAGGCCAATAAAAAATCGGCGAGGCCGCACGGCAGTTACTGTCGTGACGGTCTCGCCGATCATGTGGTTACACAAATGTGCTTTCACACACACGAACAGCCGAGAGGTTTCCCCGCGCGATTTTCGCAAGAAGTTTCCTCTGTATTGACGACTGTTCGACTTGCCAAAGCAAGTGGCTACTCCCCTGTCCCAGCTATCGTAACAGAATGCACAGGGTTTGTCAATATGGATTCGGCGCGGTTGTTGACGATTTGTTTACTTTATGTTGTGCCTTCAGTTGCCCTTGGTGCTAGTTCATTCCAGGCTGCATCCAATGCAGAGAGTTCTTTATGTACGCTATAGAGCGCTTCCCACATCGTATTACGGGCTGCAGCCGCACCTTCGCCATTACCTTCGGCGCGCGCTTGCCGTAATTCCCTGACCATTGCCAGCTTTGTCGAGGCTGACGCTTCAACTGTACTCAGCAGCGTTTCAACCTGATCGGCGTAGCGATCCAGCAATACATTGACAGGGATGCTCATATCCTGTTGGGCGTGATAGTTGCTGTTGGGTGGGAAGTTGGGCGGCTTACGGCTGTCATCCTCGTTGCGCCCGGTGTGGGTTGGATGCACATGGGGCGTTACCGACAGATACATGATCGTCGGCTTGTCCGGCAACAGATTGCGCACTTGGTGAATTTCATCGGCCAGGGCCAGGCACATCTCGCCGGGCCCCAACACTTTGGTTGCGCCATTAATGGTGAACTCGGCTTGGCCCTCCAAGATCAAAAAGATTTCATGGCCCAGATCATGACTGTGGCGACCATCCACCTGCCCCGGCTTCATGTGGTAGAGCCGCGCCCGGATCTCCGGCGTCACCAGCACATTGTGATTGGTGGTACGGTAGTCATATACTGCAAAACTCATTGGCTTATCCTGTTCAACGTGGTGCAGCAACGGCGAATGCTGCGGGGAAAGGGATCTTGACAATAGAAAAGTATACGCTACCCCAAACTACCTTACCAAGATCTGTTACAGTTGGTTCGCCAATTGCCGCAACCTATACAATTGCGGTTGGCCGAGGATCTGTTGCAGATGCTACGTACCGCTTCGAAAAAAGCAGTAAGCACTACTGAACAATCATTGGCTCCAGTCGTGGGATTAACAGAGGGCGAACTGAAAGCATTAGCAGAATCGGTGGTGGCACCTGAACGCCAACAACAAATACAAACCCTTTTAGAAATGAACCACACACAGGAACTTTCGGTAAAAGCAGAAGTTGATCGCATTGCTCTCTTGAAAGCACGGGCTTTGTATACGCTGAAACTCAAACAGGATAATGCTTTTAACTTTTATTGTGGAATGGCCGCAATGAAAATTGATTCTTTGGCAGAGTGAGATACACCATTCACTGCTCGAACAAGATCAGAAGTTAACCGACACGAAAATCCGCCATCACGCCAAATTTGTACATCATAAATCTTTATGAATTGGCCATGCTCTGGTGAATACAACTGCAAGCCAAGGGCTGCGATTTGTTCATCAAGCTGATCGACAACACTAAGCGCTTGCACGTTCACAGCTTCTTCAAAATTTTGAAAGAGTTTCTCTACCAATAAAAAATTGGGGCCAGGGGCAAATTCGCCGGTTACCAACTGATCTACCATACTATCAATTCTTACTTCCCCAATGTTTCTTCGTTTTATATCGATTAGTTGAAGCGTTTGTTCAGAAGCTTGCATGATTTAGTCCTCTGCTATATCTTCAAAAGCCTGCGCTAATCTCTCCAAGTTTGCGTCAGTAAATCCTGCAAAACCATTCGGGTGGATCAAGCGGGCATGATTAGGAAAACGTGTAGTCGGATCTGCTATGATCTCAAAACCGGCGGCTCTGATTGTTTCTACTGTTGCTGTGCCAATTCGTTGCACGCTTTCGTGCCACTTCCTAGACCTGGGAAAGGCGTTTTGCATCTGTACTGCTGCTTCCTGGGGTGTTCCACCGAGAAGAACGGAAATACCAGGAGGCGCTAGTCCAGTTGGGCGTAGATACCACGGCAGTTAATCAGGCACGTTACTCGTGTACAGCATGGTAAAAATAGGGTACCTTATTTACGCTGGGATCTACTAGTTCCTTTTCTAGTTGTGACAGTTGTAAATTTTCCTTATGCCCGCCTCCTACCCGATGAACTACGGTATCAGGTATAATTTCTATTGCTTCCTCTTCAGCCACACATACCCTCGTTTTACATGAATGTGAGATTTATGTGCATTATAACACAGCTTGTCAATCCAATCGTAGGTTCTATGTGGGTTCAAAAAAGGTACGACTATCACTCCAGCCGCTGGCGCAATTTGGGATCGAGAAAATCGCGCAGCGCGTCGCCCAGCAGATTGGCCGACATGACGGCAATCGTAATTGCCAGCCCCGGATAGACGACCAGCCACCACGACGGTTTGAAGGACGCGGCCAACACGCCGCCCAACATGTTGCCCCAACTGGGCGCCGGCGGCGGAATGCCCAGCCCCAAGAAACTGAGCGAGGCTTCGGCAAAGATTGCACCGCCCAAGTTCAGCGTGGCGATGACAATCAGCGGGGCAAAACATTGGGGCGCGACATGGCGCAACATGACCCAAAGCGGTTTTACGCCCACCATGCGCGCCGCATCGACATAGGCATTTTCTTTGATCGACAGCACCACCGAGCGGATCACGCGGGTAGAACCGGGAATGCGCGTAATCGCAATCGCAATGATCACCGTCGTCAACCCCGCCCCAATCACCACCAGCAGCAGCAAGGCCAGGATCAACGTTGGGAAGGACATGAGCACATCCAAGATGCGCTGGCTGATCAAGTCAAAACGCCCGCCCAAGTAGCCGCTGGCGACACCCCACAGAAAGCCCAACAGATCACCAATCAACACTGATGAGATGCTGACCATCAGCGTAATGCGTGCCCCAAAAATAATGCGGCTGAGGATATCGCGGCCCAGATCATCGGCACCGAGCAGATGTTGTGCGCTCGGTGCTTGGCGAATCGCCCCATAATCGGCTTCCTGCGGGTCATAGGGGGCTAGGTTGGGCGCAAAAATTGCCATCAGAATCAGGAGAATCCAGATCAAAGCCGCCGCCGCGCCGACCGGCGAAGAACGGAAAAATCGCCCTAGCCCGCCAAGCAGTTGCGTGATCCAGCCTGGCTCTTTCTGCGCGGCGCGCCGTTGCCCAGCCGTTTCGGTTGCAGTGAGTAAACTCATCTTCTCTTCCTGTTAATCATCGTCAATCATAGCGGATCCGTGGGTCAAGCCAGGCATAACTGAGATCGACCAACAGGTTGATGACCGCAAAGATCACACCGTAGAGCAAGACCAGATTTTGAATCATCATCCAATCGCGGTCGGCCAGCGCCTGCACCAACAAGGAACCCAGCCCTGGCACACCAAAGGCCCGCTC
>DAOTTR010000554.1:0-43835 GCA_034437715.1 Caldilineaceae bacterium | reverse complement strand
GCCGCCGACTGGGCGCTGTGTGTCTGCATGGTGCGCGCCAGTTTAACAATCTCGGTCGGCCCGGCCAACCATCCCAAACGCCAGCCTGTCATGGCATAGGCCTTGCTAAAACCGTTGATAATGACAGTGCGTTCGGCCATGCCCGGCTCGGCGGCCAAACTATAATGCACAGCGCCGTCATAGAGAATGTGTTCGTAAATTTCATCGCTGAGCACATAGAGATCGTGCTGCGTTGCCACCTTCACAATGGCGTCGATTTCGTCGCGCGTGAGCACTCGCCCCGTAGGATTGTTGGGGCTGTTCACCATAATCAGCTTGGTTTTGGGTGTCACATATTGCTGCAACAACGCCTCGCTAATCGCAAAGTTATCCTCGGCACGCAGCGGTACACGTACCGGCGTCGTGCGATTCAATTGCACGATTGGACTGTAGCTCACCCAGGATGGATCAAATACCAGAATTTCGTCGCCCGGATTGGTCATGGCGGCGACGGCGGCAAACAGTGCCCACTTGGCCCCCGGTGTCGCCATAATTTGATTGGGCCCGATGCCATGCACATTGTTCTCGCGGGCCAGCTTGGCACTGATCGCTTCGAGCAGCGCCGGTGTGCCAAAGGCGGGTGGGTAGTGGGTGTCGCTGGCGCGAATGGCCGCAAAGCCAGCCTCGATCACATGGGCCGGTGTATCGAAATCTGGCTCACCACCGGCCAGATTGATCACATCAAAGCCGGCGGCTTTCTTCTCGCGCCCCTTTTGCATCATCATCGTGGTGGGGGAAGCGGGCACATCTTGAATAAGGGTAGATAATGGTTTCATGATCGCTCTTTTGGTCTACTTGAGAGATTACGCCTGCTGCTGCACTGTAGTAAAGACTCAGTCTTTTGAACTTAAGAAAATCAAGGAAATTTTTAGAAGTTCTACCACGGATGAAAAACTAAAATCTGTGGTATTCGTGAAATCCGTGGTTTCTATACTCAAATCAGAATGAAAACCGGCGTTTGGTGAAACAATTGTCAGTGTGCCGGGGACTGACCAACCGTAAACCTGCACTGAGAACTTTTTCTGGTCAGTCCCCGGCACGCTATCGCGAAACTCCGGTTTTTAAATTGAACTCAGTATAGGCGCTGCATTCATTCAGCGCAGCAGGTGGTGAAATTTAACGTTGTCGTAGTAGGGTGTAATTCACTTTGGGATAAATTTTAGAACGAGCGAGCAAAGCGTGCCGGGGACAGACCAAGCGTAGAACTGCACTGGGGACGTTTCCTGGTCAGTCCCCGCCACGCGGCTCATTGCTTAATCAAACGCCGGTTTTCATGCTGATTTGAATATAGAAGGCTTTGCAGTGGCTGGACGCGAACAATCAGGACGGCTAGATCGCACAATTTCTGGGGTACCATTTGCAACACTGCCCTGTCTGCTATAAACCGAGGCACTGGGGACATACAGCAGTTGTGATAGAATATGAAGTCAAATCGTTACCACATCAACCGGATGGACAGGATGGATATTGGCAAATCATTATTCTACTTTCTACTTGCGGGTCTCTGTGAGATTGGGGGCGGCTACCTGGTGTGGCTTTGGCTGCGATCGGGGAGGAGTGTGTGGATCGGGGTCTTGGGTGGATTGCTACTTTTTCTCTATGGCGTCATTCCTACCCTGCAAACCGCCACCTTTGGTCGCGTCTATGCCGCCTATGGGGGGATTTTTGTGGTGCTCTCCATCCTCTGGGGCTGGCAGATCGACAAGACCGTGCCCGATCGCTACGATCTGATTGGCGCAGGCATTGCCCTGATTGGCGTGCTGATCATTATGTACTGGCCGCGTGCGTGAAGTTAATAGCAGATAGCAGATAGCAGGTAACTTGCTATCTGCTATCTGTTACCTGCTATCTGCTATCGTTCTACGACAGCCTTACTTCACCGTTGTATGCGGCACAAAGGGGAACCACAGGTTGTAGAGTTGCTCCACCGGCGCATCCTCAACAAACCAACTGAATTGCGTTAGGTGAGCAACGCGATAGGTTACGGTGTTAGCAATCAGGTTACGGTTCACCTCGGTCAACCCGCTCTGATCCCAACGCTGTGTATCCTCATCCCAGTAGTAGAGCATGAGGGTAGATTCATCCATGTCACCGAGCAACGCTTCATCGTAGCTCAATATCAATGTAATCGGTTCGCCGAAAACATAGTTGGGCAGATTCTGATTGTTGAAGAATGCCTCCAACATGAAGACATTGCCGGCGAACTGGAAGCCGCTGGGTGGCGTCGCGACCTCAGCCGTGGGCGTGAGAATTTCTGTATAGAGCAGATAGAAGATATCTTCGCTATCCAGTGTGCCACCATAAGCACCTGCTGGCAATTGCAGGTTCATGGTGAAGAGCGGATTCTCACCCATGAAATCGTTGGTCAGTACATGACTGGAACCGGTCTCGTTGTCATGTACCAATACATCGGCAGCCTGGTCAGATCTTGACTCGGCTACCACCGCGATGCTCACCATCAATGGCGATGAGGCACCATATTCATCCACCACAATGATGGTAAAGGTGTCAATACCCACAAAGCTCAGACCAGGTGTATAGGTGAGGCTGCCATCGGGGTTCAGCACCACTGTGCCGTTCGCACCATTGGTGACATCCAGCACTTGCCACGCACCGCCATCGCCATCGCTTACCTGATTGGTCAACACGACAGTGACAGGATTGCCTTGCAGCGTCGATGCCGCAGTATTGACAATGGCTGGCGCACGATTGATCGCCAACGAATAGCGCTGGGTTGTACCATCGCCGGCAGTCACGACAACATCTACTATCAGATGGCTACCCGTCGGCAGGGTCAACGCTAGCGATGGGCTACCGGAAGCAACGCTCATCCCATTCACAGTCAAAAGCGCAGCGCCATCCGCTGTTGTAGAGGTCACACTGAATTCCGTAACATTAGCAGCAACATTCGCCACATAGGTGGTGATCGCCGCCGTAAAGGCGGGGGTCAAGGTGCCTGTGCTAACCGTCAACCCACTCAGCATCGCATCCGCCGATGGCGCGCGCGCGCGTGACGATGGTGGTGTAGGTCTTGGTGGTCATACCATCTTGGGCGGTGACCACGACTTCGATCACGTTATCGCCGACAGCCAACGGACAGGCGACAGGGTTACCCATACAGGTGATGGGTGTCCCGCCCGGCGGGGTGACGGTGACAACAGTGTTGGCGTTGCCTTCGTTGGTGGCAACGGTCACGCTGACGCTGCCGGTGGCATTGCCGACCGACGCCGTGTAGCTGGTGACTTGCGGATCAAAGCTGGGTGTTAGCGTGCTTGTCCCGATCCCCAACCCACTCAGCATCGCATCCGCCGATGGCGCGCGCGTGACGGTGGTGGTGTAGGTCTTGACAATTGTACCATCCGGGCTGGTGACGTGGATCTCGACTACGTTGTCACCAACCGCCAACGGACAGGCAAAGGGCGTGCCCGTGCAAGTGACGGGTGTCCCGCCAGCGGGGGTGACGGTGATAATGGTGCTGGCGTTGATTTCGCTTACCGTCGGCGTTACGCTGACACTGCTGATCGCATTGGCAACCGTCGCCGTGTAGCTGATGACAATCGCATCAAAGCTTGGCGTCAGGGTGCCTGCATCGAGCACTAGCGCGATCAGCGTTGGGCCTTCAAACGCGCCAATATCATCCGCGGCGCCTTGCGGCCGCGCCACGCCACGTTGATCCGTAGCCAAGCCACTGTCTGTGGCCGCGTCGATGGCCGGGCTGCCAGCCACCAAGGCATGGGTACGGGCCGGGCCACCATTATCGCCCAACACAGGGTTCAGAATACTGGCGATGCTAACACTTTGTGCTATATCCGTGCTTGTGACCGGAACGGAAAAGCTACTGCCGAGCAGATTGTAATTGTCGGCAATAACGATGTTACGATTGAACATATCCGCGCCCGTCCCGGCGTTATTCCCCGCAACAATCGAGCGATTAAGGATAACGGTACCACTATTATCAAACCCACCACCCAAGTTCGCCGCGCTATTGCCGGTAACTGTCGTATTGAACAGGGCGACGGTACCGCCATTGCCAAAACCACCAGCGCCGAAGGCTGTGGTATAATTCCCACTGACCGTACTATTGGTCATGGTGATGGTACCTTGGTTGTCAATACCCCCAGCGACCCCAGCATGATTCGCGTAAATGGTGGTGTTGTTCGTCTGCAGGACACCACCTGCTTCAACAATAAACCCACCGCCACCGCCAAATCCATCGATACGTCCACCAGTAACGCTAACATTATTGAGCGTTAGGTTACCTGTACCATTGATATAGAAAATACGAAAAGCCGAACTACTCGTATCCCGGGCAATGGTGTATCCATTACCTTCAATCGTGATCGTGCTGTTGATGATCGGTAGGCCGTTGTTACCGTTATTGGCGGCGGTCAGCGCCACGTCGCGCAACAGGTGATCGTATCGGCGCCACTGCCGGCAGGGCATCCGCCCGTGGCCGTGTCGGTGTTGGCCGCCGTAATCGCATCCACCAGCGTACAGGTGGTGCCATCGGCCGTAATCGCTGCCGCTTGGGCCGGCGAATGGGCCAAGGTCAGCGCCAACACCACACCCGCCAGTGATAGCAGCAGTTGGCGTTGCCAGCGTTGGATCGGCTGCCGACGCAACTGATGGCACCCGATTGCTAACCAAGCTCTTTTATTGGGCAATGGTGCCGTTGATAGTGGCACCACGTTGCTAGATGTTTGTTTTTTATTCATCGATAAAGCCTAATCTCCTACTGGTTTGACCGCTTCATTTTTAGAAATTACCCCATTCATCGTCGGTATAACGATTTCTAAACTGAATTAAAATAGACCTGGGGTTTCTTGCACCAGACGATCCTTGATGCGGCGTGAGCTGTGATCGTTGGCTGTAGTTAAATCATTCCAAACGCTGGTTTTCTGAGGTAGACCACTAAGGTTCAGAAAACAATCCTTGCATTAAGCATAAGGCCAGTATTGTATACTAGCAATAGGCATATTCAGGTAGATACTGTTATAAATTACTGTATCGTAAATCTAGAAATTATAGAACTTACGCAGCGACTCGTGTGTCACCTTCCTGGAAGCTTGAAGCTTCCAGGAAGGTTTAGGCCGTCTTGCGTAAGTCCTAAATTATTCAATTTTTATAGATTGATAAGGGCAATGTACCGAAGAAACGGAGACACAGAGGAGCAAGCAGTACGTAGCAATGCCGTAGATGATAATGAGCTGCAGACATTTACCCTGGTAGCGCCTTATCATCTATGCGCGATTGCGGTATAGACGAAGAATTTTTGTATCGCCGACACTGCGCAAGCAAGTCGGGAATTTATTAGACCTTATTCCGATTTAATTTTTTGCATGCGTAGGTGCGGTTTGTAACCGCACAAAGCTGGTTGGACCTGGATTGTGCGGTTACAAACCGCACCTACAAGAATCACCATACCCTGTTTTGTCGCTCAAAGAACAAATCGGAATAATCTCTATTGGGGAACGTGCATTGCTTATTCCGGCCCAAAGGGATAATAGTCCACTTCATCCTTGATGGCTTCGATCAAAATCGAGATCTCGCGCTTGTCACCGGCATCGAGCGCCAACGCGCCAGCCGGGGCACGTTCGACAAGCGAGGTAAAGACGCCACGTCGCTTGAGAATATAGCGCATAAACGGATGTGTCTCCATGTTGATCAGCGGCAACAGACGCGTATGCAGGGCGCGCGCCCCGGTTTCATCACCCGTCCACCACTGTTCCATCACCTTGGTCAGCAGATCGGCGATCTCGCAGGCAGGCATACAGCCATTGGCGCCACGCCGCAACTCGTCGGGCAGGAAGCGCCCGGCAAAACCGCCAAAGATGGTTTTCACCTTGTCGCCCACCAGATCATAGACCTCGGCAATGTGCTTGGGGCCAGGTGGGCGCTCCTCCTTGATATACTCAATCGACGGCACATCTTCCACCAACCGGGCGATCTGTTCGCCGGTCAACGGGGCATAGGCCGCAGCATTTTGCAGCATGATCGGCCCATCATAAGCGTCGGCCATGCGCTTGAACATCTCAATCGCGCCTGCGGCATTTGACCGCGCCGGGGCCATGGCGATAATCGAATCGGCACCAGCTTTCTGTGCGGCACGCGCAAAGAGCAACACTTGCGGCAAGGAAACACCCGAACAGCCAAAGACAACCGGCAACCGGCCATTGACCTCTTCTAGCACCACATCCAACCCACGAATGCGCTCTTCTTCGCCCAGAAAGTAAAACTCACCGACCATCACCGGCCAGACAATGCCATGCTGACCACTGGTACAGCAAAAATTAGCCACCGCGCGCAGGTCGGCGGTGTGAATCTCATAATCTTCTTTATAAGGGGTGGGCAACAGGCCAAAGACCCCTTTCATATGATCAAACCGAGCCATGATTTTCTCCTTCCGGATTTTCTGATTGGTAGACCACTAGTACACGACCGCGTAAATAGACCAATGGTAGTCCAGTGAGACAGTGAGACAGTAGACAGCCACTGACTCACTGTCCTACTGAACTACTGTCTTAGGCGCTTTCAAAGAAATAAGTATCCAGCGCTTGCCAAACAAAATCATGCGTAGGGGCGGCCGCGCAGCCGCCTCGCGTTTGGCTCGCTGCGAACGGGCGGCTGCAAGCCGCCCCTACTGGATACTTATTTCTTTGCAATGGCCTTACTTAGGCCGCTCTGTACTAGCCAGAGCATCCATTCATTTACCGTCTACCACGATTTTGTATATCGCATCAGCAACGTCTTCGAGTTCGCCCCACATGGCGTTGCACAAAGTCACGATGCCAATGCCGCTTTCCGTCCACAAACGTAGATTGCTAAGAAACCCGTCATCGCAGCCGTCATGCTGGAGCACCCGTTCGCTGTAATGCCGGTTGATCCACCAGCCTAGGGCCGGATCTGCGTGCTGGCCGTCCACAGCACGAAATTGCATCTGCCACATTGGGGTGTAACTCGCTGGCTGTAAAATGCGTACGCCGTCGAGTTCGCCGCGGTTTAGATTCACGCGACACCACTGCGCCATCTCGGCGGCACTGCTGGCAATGCAGCCACAGGGCACATGCATCCGATTGTACGGATAGAACGATTGCACAATCGTGTCGTCGGCCTGCTTTTCATAGCCCGTTGCCACCAATGCTGGGTGGGCGGCGCGTGGGGCCATTAGTGTGGTCGTCGCCATGCCGATTGGATCAAAGATCTGCTTCTTCATGTACTCTTCGTAGCGCATGCCGGACACTTTCGCAATCAGATCGCCCAACACATTGAAGGCAATGTCACTGTAGGAGGTCGAGTCTGGCGCAAGGGTCAGCAATTGGTGCGTTGCTAATCCACGCACATGCCGTTCGAGTGAATCATCGTCAAACTCGGGTCGATCCCAGCCGTAATCCTCGGGATGGCCGATGCCGCTCACATGGCAAAGACATTGGCGAATGGTGATCTGCGCGCTGTGCGGAGCGTCCACCTGGAAGTAGGGCAGATGTTTGACAATCGGGTCGTCCAAGTCGAGCTTGCCCTGCTCGCGCAGTTGCAGGATCGCCGTGCTGGTCATGGTCTTGGCCACCGAGGCAATGTGAAAGAGTGTGTGAATCGTAGCTGGCTGCATCGTCTGCCGATTCTGCACACCATACGCACCGCTGAAGGTGATGGCGTCATCCTGCACGACAGCAACCGCCATCCCGACAACTTGCTGCTCGGCCATATAATCCCGTAGATAAGCATCGATTCTCTGTTGAGAAGACATGATGAATACTCCTAACGAATGCGTTGACAGGCTAGCGATTATTCCTTCCAGCGATCATCGGGGCGCCAGAAGCCAAGCTTGGGCGTGTTCCATTCGTCGGTTGGCAAGAACAGGGTATTGGGTGTGCGCAGATTGGCTTCAATGCCTTCCAAGTCCAGATCGACGCCCAACCCCGGTTTTTCGGGCACAGTAACATAGCCATCGGCCATGTAATCAGCATCCAGGCCAGTCACCAAGCTCGGCCAGAAGGGCAAATCAAGGCCATGATGTTCCACCGAGAGAAAGCTGGGAATCGCCGCCGCGCAGTGCACATTCGCCATGAAGCCAATCGGGGAACCGGCACAGTGCAGCGCCGTGGGAATGCCGTAGCGCTCGCCATAGTCGGCGATCTTTTTGGTCTCTAGCATTCCACCCGAAGTCAGCAGATCGGGGTGCAGAATGTCGATGGCGCGGCGTTCGATCCACTCGCGGAAACCGTCCCAGAGGTAGAGTTCTTCGCCGGCCGCGATGGGGGTGCGCAGCGCATCCGAGACACGTTTGTGGCCCTCAATATCCCACCACGGCATGGGATCTTCGATCCAGGCCAGGTGGTAGGGTTCCCAGGCCTCGCCCAGGCGGATCATTTCGTCCAGCGTTAGGTGGCCGTGACCAAAGTGATCGGTACAGAGCGACACCTCATCACCGACGGCGGCCCGAATGGCCGCGACAATCTCGACCGAAGCCTCAATACCTTTGTCGGTGAGGCGTGCGCCAGGGCCTGTACCAGGAGCGCGCCCGCGCCAACCCAGCGGATATTCGCCGTGGGTGCTTTGGCCCACCAGCGCGCCGGGGGTTGATTCAAAGAGCTTGGGACGAATGTCAAACTTGATAAAAGTCAACCCCAGTGCCTTGCGCCCTTCCAGCGCTCTGCGATAGCCGTCAACCGTTGGCTCGTCGGGGGCGGGGGTGTCGGCATAGAGGCGTACTTTGTCGCGATATTTGCCGCCCAGCAGTTGATAGCAGGGCACACCATAGATTTTGCCCACCAGATCGAGCAGGGCAATTTCAATGCCCGAGACGCCACCACCTTCGCGCCCCCAGTTGCCAAAGCGTTTGATGGCGCGAAAAATCATATCGACGTTACAGGGATTCTGGCCGATCAACATGCTCTTGAATTGCAAGGCATTCTCGCGATGGCCGGCATCGCGCACTTCGCCCAGACCATAGACCCCCTGATTGGTGTCAATGCGGATAATGGGATAATCGTAATTCGCCGCGACCACGGCAATCCGCATGTCGGTAATTCGCAGGTTTGCCGGCCGCGAATGGGTGTTGATCGCATTTTCCAGGCGGCCCAATTGGGTTTGTTCTGAAGTAGTTGCTGTCATCATAGATTTCTTTCGTTAAGATTGTGAATACCAGCACAAATATCTATAGCAAACATCCGTTGACGACAATCGCAAACGGTACTCACCATAAAGTAGCAATAGGATATTGGCGTATTTTCTCGTCTGCACTTATGAAGGTCATATTTTCGGTCAACGCCTGTGCAATGAGTAGCCGATCAAAGGGATCGCTGTGAAGTTGGGGCACTACAAATAGGCGTTGGCAATGCACTTTGTCAATGCCCAACCAGCGAATACCATTAACGGCAATGACTTCATCGACCAGTTCTGTCCAGTTCGGAACAAGTGTCAGCTTGCCAATGCTGACCTTTAGGCAGATTTCCCAATAGCTCACCACACTGAGATAAAGTTGATTTTGACTATCCAAAAAAGCCGTTGTTGCTTGTGGACTCAAGGTTTGCTGGGTCATAACCCATAATAGAACATGGGTATCCAACAAAAATTTCATGGTATATACTCGGTAAATTCGGCTAATGGTTCATCGAAATCATCAGCAATATGGATGATTGCGTTGGGATACATGCCCAAACGACGTTGTGGACGCGCCTCTGGTAAGGCAATCAATTTCACCAATGGCTGTTTGCCTTTGGCAATGATAATTTCTTCACCAGCCAAGGCCAGTTGGATTAATTTTGACAAATGGGTCTTCGCTTCGTGAATGGTTACTTGTGCCATTAACCGACCTTTCGCTGCTAGAAAAATTCATACGGGACAGAGAGCCAGTATAGCTTAGTCAAAAAAGTTAGTCAACCTAGAATCGCATATTGTTTGGGCCAATCAGCACTTGTAGGTCACGTTTGCAACGTGACAAAGTTGTTGCAGGCAAACCAGCCGCTGTGTAAGCGGCCGAGTATCGTCGCGCAAGGCTTTTTCTCGCGCACTTCACCCATTGGGCAGCTTGTCACGTTGCAAACGTGACCTACGCTAAACCATCATCATTGCGATTACAGTCTACTGGCACACTCCCCTCAAGCTGAAATGCACCCTCGTATATTGTTTGGCCAATGAGGATAGCGAACGCTTGATACAACTATCTTAAACCCGGTTTTCCTCGATATAGTCCCAGTTGATCTGGTAGCCCATACCCGGTGCTTGGGATAGGTGGACATAGCCTTCGCTATCCATCGGGTCGCCGATCGCATGGAGATAGGGGGGCGGCGTCTCGTAATCCACACCAGGGGCCAGTAGACCGCGCTCATAATATTCGCAGACATCTTCGCTAGTGGAGCCAAGAATCTGCAAGTTGGCAAAGCCGCTCATGTGGATCTCGCACTTGACGCCATAGGCTTCGCAGACGGCGGTCAGCTTTTTGACGCCCGTAATGCCACCGCGCAACACATCAATGCGACTCATGTCGGACGCGCCGCGCTGAATCCAGTCGGCGCGCGTGTAGACGCTGCCCGCGGCAATTTCCGGCGAGAGGATTGGAATATCCAGCTCGCGACAGAGCTTCTCATAGGAGGAGACGCGATATTCGGGCATCGGGTGCTCGAACCAATAGAAGTTCAATTTTTCCAGTTCACGCCCCACTTTATAGGCTTCTTCATAGGTGCGATAGGTGCCCCAGGGATCAAAGCTCAGTACCATGTCGTCGCCCACGGCCGCGCGTACAGCCCGACAGGCCACTATGTCATAGTCGATGTGTGAGGGGCGCCCGGGATCAGGCTGCTGCGTGACCGGATCCCAGAAGTAGTAGGGGTGAATCTTATAATGCGTATAGCCCAGCTTCTTGCAGTCGAGCGCGTGCTGCGCGTAGACTTCGGGCGGGCCCATGTTGGGGAAGGTGCTGGCATAGGCTTTGACCTTCGCGCGACAGCCGCCCAGCAATTTATAGAGGGGGATGTTAAAGGCGCGCGCTTGCAGATCCCAGAGCGCCATGTCGATGACGCTGAGCAGATTTTCCTCGACATTTGCCACCCACAGCCAATGCCAGAATTTCTCGCGGTCAAAGGGATCTTGGCCGACGAGCATCTTCTTAAAGCGCCCTTCTAGCGCCGCCCGTTGATCGGTGGGCAGACCGTCGGCGTCACCATGCCCATGGCCGCCAATATAGTAGCCCTCGGCCCCCTCGTCGGTGATGATCTTGGTCAATGTCTGCACCACGTCAACTTCGTGATAGGTGCTGCCGGCGCGATAGCCCTGCCGCCGCACGCGGAAGGGAATAACTTGTAGATCAACAATCTTCATATGTCAGTACCCTTTATATTTGTGAGATTTCAGCGCAATGAGGATTGGGGATAGAGCTCATCGAGCAGGTTGTGTAATTCGCGCTGGGTTAGCGCATCGACCGGCGGCGCGGGGCTGCGCACTATGGCCGTACGAATAATGCCGCGATGGCGCAGCAATTCTTTGTGAACATGATAGAAGATGCCCACCCCTTGCCCAGCGATCCGGCTGATCGGCGCAATGGCGCGATCGGCCACGGCGCGTGCGCCCGGTTCATCACCGGCGTGATACAGATTCCAAATGGCGACAAACGCTTCGGGCTGGCTGCAAAAAGGCATGGTACCCACCGAGCCGCGGCGCATTTCCTCGATAAAGTAGCCACCGCCTGCGCCACCAAAGACGATCAACTGATCGCCGGCTTTGTCCACCATATCCGCGACGCGCGCCGTAATCGGCACACTCTCGACCTTGATATAGCGCACCCATTCACACGTTTCGGCCATCTGGCGCGCCAACCCGGCCCCAATCGAAGCGGTGGGCGTATCTTGCAAAAAGATCGGAATGTTGACCGCATCGGAGATGGTTTGAAAATAGGCGTGTGTTTCGCCAGCCGTTGCTGGCATAAACGCGGGCGGCAGAATCATTAGCGCATCGGCCCCATTTTGCTCGGCGTGTTGACTGTAGAGCACAGCCAGATCCGTGCCGGGCGCGCCGCTGTTGATCACCACCGGCACCCGCCCACGCACCTGATCAACCACAATACGGGTGACCTGATCGCGCTCAGCCTCGGAGAGCTTAAAAATTTCGCTACCCAGCGCCACACCAATCCCGTGAATGCCCGCCTCTACATTAAATGCTACCAGACGCCGCAAACTCTCTTCATCAATCCGCCCCTTTTCATCAAACGGCGTCACCAAGATCGGAAAAACCCCGCGCATCGTCGCTGTCGGCATGATTATTTCTTTCTACGAATTTGGTTATTGGTCATTGACAATTCGCCATTGATTATTGCTTATTTATCACAAACTCCACAAGGGGCAAAGTATCAATCGCAAACAGCTAATTGTCAATAGTCAATTGTCAATGCGTAACAATAAATATCTACCCCTTGACCGCGCCCAAGCGAATACCATGAATAAAATAGCGTTGCAAGAAGGGATAGACGATCAGGATGGGCACCGTTGCCACCACAATATTGGCCGCGCGAATGGCACGGTCCGACAAATTATAAATGTCAGTATGGTTGACTGACAAAATCTGCAAGTTCATATCGATCACCACTGTGCGCAGAAAGGTCATGATCGGGTAGAGCGAATTGCGCGTGATCAGGATCATGCCGTCGAACCAAGCATTCCAGTGGCCGACCGCGGCAAAGAGCGTCAGCGTGGCCAACGCCGGGATCGAGAGCGGCAGATAGATATACCAGAGCGTATTCCAATACGAAGCGCCGTCGATGATCGCGGCCTCTTCCAGTTCCTTGGGCACCTCGCGAAAAAAGTTCATCAGCAAGATCACATTCCAGATCGGCAGCGCGCCCGGCAGGATCAGCGCCCAGAGTGAGTTGAGCAGGCCCAGGTTGCGAATGACCAGAAACCAAGGAATAAGGCCGCCATTAAACAACAACGCCACCATCAGAATCCACATAAACCAATTGCGCCCCTTGAGTTCTTGGGCACTTTTAGAGAGCGGATAGGCTGCCAGTACCGTCAACGCCATGTTGATCAGCGTGCCAAAGAGCGTGCGCTGCACCGACACAAAGAAGGCCTGGTAGACCGGCCCCGCCGACAAAATCTCTTCGTAATTGCGCAAGGTAAAGCCAATCGGCCACAGCGTGACAAAGCCGCCCATCGCCGCCGAGCGATTGCTGAACGAAACGGCGATCATGTGCAACATGGGCAGCAGGCAGAGCAAGCCAAAGAGGAACAATAACAGATAGTTGGCAACGTCAAAGAGTCGATTCGCCCAATTTTTCTCGATAATCATAACGATGTTCTTTCTGCAGAAATAAACAACAGTCCCACATTAAAAGACCCGATAGCCGGCATACTTATCGGCCAGCCGATAGGCAAACAGAATCAAGACAAAGCCAATCGCCGACTGAAAGAGACCCACCGCGCCACCCAAACTGTAGCGCGCCGCAATCAACCCGGCGCGATAAACATAGGTATCCAGAATGTCACCCGTGCTATAGACGGCGGGATTGTAGAGGGTGAGGATCTGTTCAAAGCCGGCCTGTAATACACTGCCCAAGTTGAGACAGGCGATCAAAATGATCACCGAGAGGATGCCCGGAATGTTGACATGCAGAATACGCTGCCAACGGTTGGCCCCATCCATGGCAGCTGCCTCGTGCAGCGCCGGATCGACAGCCGTCAACGCGGCCAGATAGATGATCGTGGCCCAGCCCGCTTCTTTCCACAAATTCGTGATCACCACCACCGGGCGAAACCAGAGATTGTTGCCCAGAAAGAGAATCGGCTCCATGCCCAAGACCCCTAGCCCTCGGTTGAGCAACCCCGTGGCCGACAGCAGATCGACCAAGATCCCACCCAATACGATCCATGAAAGAAAATGGGGCAGATAGATGGCCGTTTGGATCGTGCGCTTAAAGAGCGCAGCCCGCGCCTCATTGAGCATCAGCGCCAGACTGATCGCAATACATTGCAGCGAGATCAATTTAGCGACGGCAATGATCAACGAGTTCGACAGCACGGTGGTAAAATCGGGATTCGTAAAGAGATAGCGAAAGTTCTCCAATCCCACCCACGGCGACCCAGTAAACCCTTTGCCAGGATTGAAGTTTTGAAAGGCAATCACCACCCCATACATAGGATAGTAGTGAAAGAGCGCCAGTTGCAGCATAGGCAGCAGCAACATGGCATAGAGTGGCCAGGTGCGCCCAAAATAGGTGCGCCAGTTGGTCTTGCGCGCCACCGGCCGCGCCGTGACGCGTAGACTTTTTTCAGCGATTTGCATGATCACCTCCCTAGAGATGACAGAATGGGAAATAAATAATCGTCAATCATCTATCGAGGCATGATTGAGCAGTACAGCGTAAATAAAGTATTTTGTGTTTTGGTACCCGCCCGCCATAAATGGACGGGGCTAGCGAACGACGCCCGCTCAAGCGGGCTATAGTCACTGCTTCAGCCCCGTTCAGGGGGCGTTGTTCCCTAGCCCTGTGGCTTTAGCCTAGGGTGGGCATACCCAAACCCTAATCTACGCTGTACCAAACCATCATTTACTCGCCCACCACTCGTTCACTTCCTGCGTAATCTGCTCGCCACCCAGTTGTTGCCATTGGGTGATCATCTCATCGAACGCCTCGATTGGCTTTTCGCCAATGATGATACCGAGGATTGTCTCGTCCAAGAGCTTGTCCAGATCGACACTGCGCTCGACCATGGTGGGGGTGGGCAGGGTTTGCAGGGCGGTCATCTTGCCGTCGGCGGCATTTTCCAAAATAGCCAGGCGCGATTCATCGCTCACTTGCTGCACACCCGTCGGATCTTCCAGCAGCAGATTCATCATTGCGTCGCGTTCTTCGGGTGCGACCGTGGTGAATGTTTCGCGGCGATAGCGAATTGCATTGCCGATGTAGCGCGGGTCGGCCATGCCGCCGCCCCGCGTGCCCACCGGCCCGATCGCCCAGGGCGACCAGCCAATGTTCGTCCAGGCAACGGCATCACCCTCTTGCCACTCGTAGGTGTGCCCTTCCCAACCGTGGAAGCGGCGATCATTATCTTCGACCAGTTCAATCATCCAGTTGGTGATCTCGAAGATCTTGTTGATATTCGGCGCGCCCTTGCGGAAGGCAAAGGAGTCTGGACGGAAGTTGTTCTCGGTGTGTTTGCCTTTGGTGCCATCGGCGCGCGTGGGGATATTGGTAAAGGCCCAGCGCGTGGCGGGATCATTGCGCACTGTGTCCAGGTTGGCCCCCCAGGATGGCGTAAAATGCAGCCCACACTGGCTGGCCGCAAGATCTTGTATCGAGTCCGACGTTTCCAGTGTAAAGAAATCCTTGCGGAAGATGCCATCCTGGTACCACTGATTAAGCAGTGTTAATGGTTCGCGCATTTCGGGGCGGATACCATCAAAGACTAGTGCGCCGTCCACCTCGCTCCAGTGATCAGGAATCACACCAAACGCGCCCCAAATTGGATCGAGGCTGCCATACCACGTATGTTCATACTGTTTGTTGGCCAGCAGGCCCACCGTAGTGCCCTCTGCGCCCTGACCAATGTTGGCTTGCACAAAGGCTACAGCTACATCATGCAACTCATCCAGCGTGGTTGGCGGTTGCAGGCCAAGTTGTTCCAGCCAGTCGGCACGATACCAGAGAATGGTGTCATTGTGCGCCAGATCTTCAACACGCGGCAGGCCATAGATGCGCCCATTGAGCTTGCTCCACGTCCAGGGCAATTCGCCATAATCGGCAAAGGCCGCTTTCCAGCGGTCACTGGCATAGGCATCCCAGGCATCAGTGAGGTCTTCCAATGCATCGGCTTCGACCATCTGCACAAAAATGTTGGGCGGCACGGTCTCCAGATAATCTGGAATGTCACCGCTGGCTAGCGCCAGGTTATATTTGGAATTGGCCTCATCGGCCGTGGCCCAGGTCCAGGCGATCTCAAAGGTGACACCAAAGAGCTTCTGAATCATGCGCGACCAGGGGTTATTCTCGAGGCTATCGCCGCCCACAAATTTGGTTTGCGCATCCACGCGCCGGGTGACGGAGATGGTCACCGGCTCGGTGCTGACACCGGCGGGAATGTCCGGCAAGGTGGTCGTCCAGCCTTTGGCATGGCTGGGGCTACCGGGCATATCCGCGCCCAATAGATTGGGCATATCCGCCGAGGCAATGCCTTCGCCACCGGTTTGCGCCGGTTGCGCGGCGGGCGCATCAGATTGACCGGCAGGGGCACAGGCAGCGAGGAGGGTTACGGCACCGACACCCCCGCTTAACTGCAGAAACTGGCGACGGGAGAACGACTTATGATGGGACATACTGCTGTTTCCTTTCTTGGTATTCGCTTGACATATACACAAAGCAATCGCTATTGAATCGCTACAATTCAGATACGCGGGAGCGGAATCGTAACGCAAAAACACGGGTAGACTGTAACCGAAATCATGATGGTTTAATGTAGGTCACGTTTGCAACGTGACAACCTGCCCAAGACCGCAACACCGCCCTTGAAAAACCTTACACGACGATGCGTGTGCGGTTGAATCCCGCATGACTTCATTGAACGAGTCTGTCACGTTACAAACGTGACCTACCATCCAATCACACTTGACACACCCCTAGGCTGTATCGCCAATCACCAACTCGACGGGTAGCATGATCGCTTGGGGTGTTTCCTCGCCATCGAGCAAAGCCAGCAAACATTGTACGGCACGCGCGGCCACATCGGCCCAAGGGGCGCGCACGGTGGTTAAGACGCGCGCCGGTTTGATCCGTTGCTGAATGCCATCAAAGCCGACAATTGCCAGATCTTCGGGCACACGCAAGCCGATCTGTTCGCAATGGTCAAGCAGGCAATAGGCGTTGAGATCCATCCAACAGACAGCAGCCGTGGGCCGCTGCGCCGCCGGCGCTTGCAAAATGGCAATTTCTTGGGGGGAAAGGGCATGGCCCGGCACTTCATAGGTGAGGGTCACAGTCATGCCCAACGCCGCGGCCGCGGCCAGAAACGCATCGCGACGAAAGACGGCTGACACCCGATAATCTTCGTGCGAGCGGTAGAGAATCCGGCGATGTCCCTGTTGGGCCAGATAGTGGGCAATCAACGTTGAGCCGCCCACGTCATCCACAATCACCGAGGGCACAGCAGGATGGGCATTGGCCACCGCCACCACCGGCAAATGCGAATCGAACAGGCGATCCATCATCGGGCTGCGCGGCGTGGGCAGTAGCACCAAGCCATCGATCTTGCCGCTGGTCAACGTGGCGTAGATGCTATCTACCGTGTCACGCGCAAAGCTGCCGAAGAGCATGAGATCCTGGCGATAGGTGCGACAACTCTGCTGCAAGCCTTCCAGAATCGCCGCGACAAAGGGAATATGTGCATCAAGCAGTTCATAGCCCGCGTAATAGCCGATAATGTTGGTGCGGTCGCCACGCAAGGCGCGCGCCATGGCATTGGGCGCATAGCCAAGTTGCTGCGCCGCGGCCAACACCCGCTGGCGCGTCGTGTCCGAGACGCGCGTGCCACCTTGCGGCGATTGGCCCAAGGCGACAGCTGCCGTCACTCGGTTGACACCGGCGAAATCTGCAACAGCCTGCAACGTCACGCGTTGCCGCTTGCCAGAATTTTTATGGATTGACATGAGAATGTAGGGAGTGAGCAGGGAACTACACGTGTAGTTCCTTGCTATCATAGCAAACAAAGCGGGGCTTGTCAAGCGGTTTTTTGCGAACGGGTGCATTTCACTTCGGGAGTGAATTTTAGAACGAGCGCACTTCCCCAAAACTGCATTACATCCTTTGCAAACGCAACGAGCTACACCTAGAAACGGGTGCATTTCAATTTGAGGGTGAATCGTTACGGTAAATTTTAGAACGCGCGCAATGTGTGCCGGGGACGCGCGACAACCACACTGGGTTGACAAACGGCACCCCGCGCGTCCCCGCCACACTGCCCTAATACTGAAATGCACCCCCAGAAAACAGTTACAGTTAGCCGTTGCGCTCGGCCTCGATCAATGCTTGATGGGGCATAGATTCGGCTTGGAGCAATTCATCCATGCTCAGGGTGCGCCCAAGTAGTTCGGATTCGAGAAAGCCCAACAGCAACGCCAGCGCGCGCAGGCCCACCTCGCCGGTGACTTCGGGTTCGCGATCTTCGGTAATCGCGGCGACAAACTCGGCTTGTTCAATGCCCAGCAGATTGGCATCAATGTCAGCGAACTCCATCTGATAGGAGCTGAGCCGTTCGCCACCAAAGAGCGCGGCGGTCACATCATCCAGCGCGAAATCGGGGACCAGCGCCAGTTGTTCACTTTCTGGGACAAGTTCATCCTCCAGGTTGCGCCGTTGGCTCAATTGCAACGGCTTACCCGTGCGATCACTGGGGATCGCCAAACTGCCACCCGTGCCGTGGATCGTGCGCACAAAGTGCCCCTCGCCGCGCCCGGCCCGGTCCATGAGATAGTGGAGCACTGCGCCATTTTGGAAGCGCGCCACGCCGGCCATCACATCTTCCGAGTCGGACGGATGGCGTTGGCCCTGGGCATCGACCCGTTCGCGGTCGATCAGCGCGTTCATGCCTACCACCTGGGTAAGTTGCCCCAGATAATATTCCTGCAAATCGGCGTAGTGAATGCCCATGTCGATGATAATACCACCCTTGGCACGCAGATGACGCCACGGCGTGATCGCCACCCGTTCGCCACCACCCGAACTGGATTGGATCGACAGATAGGGGGTGCCGATTGCCCCAGCGTCGATCAGCGCACGCGCCAGCCGATTGATCGGATCGCGGCGATAGTTTTCAGCCACGGTCAGCTTGCGATGGGTACGCTTGGCCGCGTCGATCAGGCGGCGACCTTGGGCGATGGTCAGGTCAATTGGTTTTTCGACCATCACATGCATCCCCAAATCCATGGCGGCCATGCCCAGGCTGGCGTGGGTTTCGGGCGAGGTCGTGATAATCAGCGCGTCCACGCCCTGGAGCGTTGCCAGATCGGTGTGAACGGCGGGCCGTCTACCCAACAAATCCTGCGCGAGAGCCGCTGCTCCCTCAGCACTCTGGGGAAAGAGATCGCAGACGGCCACCAGATCAAAGGAGAGATGACCTGCCGCTTGTAATTTTTGCATGCCACGGATGTGACGGCGTCCCATACCCCCACAGCCGCACAGAGCCATTTTCAAGGTCATGATTGGCCTGCTTCTTTTGCGGGGCGTTGGATACCGGCATCGGCAAAGGCGCGGCTGAGCACTTCGTAGGCGCGCGTGGCAGTAGCCAGTGGATCATATCCAGGTCGGCGTTGCACCATGACGCTGATCTCGGTGGAGACGAAGCCCCGGTAGCCGTGGGCGTGCATGGCTTGCAAGTAGCGAATGTAATCAAATTCGCCCTCACCAGGGATGAGATATTGGTGATTGGGCGAAAGGCCCAACTCATCTTTGACGTGGGTGTGGACGGTGTAGGGCATCATCTTCGCCACCGATTCTTCGATCGGGATGCCCACGACATTGAAATGGCTGATGTCAAAGTTCAGGCGCACGGCGGGCGATGCCACCCGCGCCATAATGCGGATCACTTGTTCGGGCGTTTCCACTGCCGCGCCCACATGGTGTTCAAAGGCGAGGGTGGCACCGCGACTTTCGGCATAGCGGCCCAGCACATCTAGGCGTTCGACTAGTTGATCAAGTTGGGTATCCAGATCGCCGGGGCGTCCCCCAAAGCCGCTGATCACAACGGGCGGCTTGCCATCCTGCGCCCATTCGACGGCGAGATCGATAGTGTCTTGGACATACTTGTGGTTGCTGGCAAACGCGTCGGCGTTCTGCTCCATCATGTCCAGATAGGAGGAGACGGCAGAGAGTTTGAGTTTATGGTCGCGCAACAACTGGGGAATGCGCTTGCGCTCGGCGCGGTCCAACTTGGCTAGCGCCGTGTTGAAACGCGGCAACACGCCAATTTCCACGGCATCGAAGCCCAAGCCAGACAGGTGAGAGATGATCGTATCAATTGGCACGTCGGGCATGCCCCAAGTGCTATAACCTAGGTACATAAGTTCCTCTTTTGGTCTTTGCGCCAGTAGCAACTGGCGGCGAATAGGGTTTTGATCAGCGGTGTGGGAAACACGTTGATGAACAATCTTACTTATTATACGCCATCCACGGGCCGACCACAACCGTAAGTCTGGCGGGTGCGTTGCGTTCTGTTTGCAGTTCCGCTATTGTTCTGCTTGGTATATAATGCCAAGCAGAATATCTATCACTGCTAGATCCATGCACATCGCACGCAGCGCATGTGCAGAAAATTGAGGATTTTATGCAACTGGCAACACAACTGGACAAACTGGGCACCGAAACGGCCTTTGCGGTCTCGGGCGCGGCCGCGGCGTGGGCGGCCAAAGGGCATCGCGTCTATCCCTTCCACCTGGGTGACATTAATATCGCCACCCCGGCCAATATTACCGAAGCGACCTACAAAGCGATCAAGGATGGCTATACCGGCTATTGTCCGGCGGCGGGCATTCCCGAACTGCGCGCCGTCTTGGCCGCGGATGTGGGCAGCAAGCGCGGCGTCCACTATAGTGCGGAACAAGTCTCGGTGCAGCCGGGCGGCAAACCGGTGATCGGCAAATTTATCGCCGCCGTGATGAACCCCGGCGACGAGGTGCTCTACCCCAATCCCGGCTACCCGATCTACGAGTCACAGATCGAATATCTGGGGGGCGTGGCCGTGCCCTATGGCTATCTCGAGACGCCGACGGGCTTTGCACTGGATCTGGACGCGATCAAGCGTTCGATCACCAGCCGCACGCGCGCCCTCATCTACAACAATTATCAAAATCCCAGCGGTGCCCAATCGACGCGTCAGGAGATGGAAGCGCTGGCCGCGCTGGCGATCGAGCACGATCTGTGGGTGATGAGCGATGACGCCTACTACGAAATTTTGTACAGCGGCCAGGCCGAGTCAATTGTCAACATTCCTGGCATGCAAGAGCGCACGGTGATTCTCTACACCTGTTCCAAGCGCTTTGCCATGACCGGTTGGCGCCTAGGCGCAGCGATTGGGCCCAAAGCGGTCATTGACGTGATCAACAAACTCAACACCAATGTCGAATCCTGCTCGCCTCACTTTATCCAACGGGCCATGGTTGAGGCGATCCCCGGCGACACCACCGGCCCCGACGCGATTATCGAAACCTTGCAAGAACGGCGCGATGTAGCGGTGGCCGGTCTCAACGCGATCGATGGCATTTCCATTGCAGCCCCGGCCAGTACCTTCTATCTCTTCCCGAACGTGACCAAGATCATGGCGCGCAAGGGCTACACCGATGTCAACCAGTTGATGACCGAGGCGCTGACCACCACCGATGTCTCCTTCTGCACGCGCAAACACTTTGGTCGCCCGCTGCCTGGCGAAAAGGAACACTATATTCGGCTGGCCTATTCGGGCATTGACACAGAAGCGATCAAGACCGGTCTGGCGCGCTTGAAGGAATATTTCGAGGCATAGAGCGATAACGGATGAGAGCGTTAGGGTCTGCGAGACCAACGCTCTTGCATCTATTCAACTTTGTACGGTACTTTCGGCGCGCGTTTTGAGATCAGCCACAAATTCGGCAAAAACCGTTGTCATGTCGGGCAATGAACGGCGGATCAGCGGCAACAGGGGGCCGCTAAAGACTTCGCGCACGGTACACAGGACGCCGCCAGCGCTTTGTGGCGCAAGCGTAAAGGTGCGTTCCCCTGTGAAGAGCCCCAATGGCATACCGCCGCGCCAGACCATGCGTTGACCGGGCACAAACTCGGTTACTTTCACAGGAAAGGCGCGGCCCGGACTGAGCTTGGTGAAGGCGGTGATCTGCTCGCCCAGGGCAATGCGTCCCTCAATACGCTCCACCCCCCGATCCCATTCGGGATAGCGCGGCGCATCGGTCAGAATCGCCCAAATGGTTTCTGGTGAAGCATCAATCGTAGTAGTGGCGCTGGCTTCGATCATTGGATTTGCTCCCCATTTATAAAAGAGATGAACACACACACAACGGTCTGATAGGCTATCGCTTACTTTTGGAAAATCGTAACGATTACGACAACGTTAAATTGGTGTTGAATTCATGCAGCGCAGCAGGTGATGAAATTTAACCTTGGCATACGATTCAGGCCAATCGCATTCACCACCGGGCACCCAGAGGGTTCCCGCGCCATCCCTGGCAACCAGTGACGGAGGCCGCCAGGATCGGGAGCCCCCTAGGCGCGTTCCCGGCTGAATCGTTACGGAAAACCTAGGTCAAATCAGAGCAATTATCGTGAAATCAAATTAAAATGACGAATTTTACCTATATACACGTCAGCATAAAAACTGGCCTTTGATGCAGTCGTGCTCAGCATGCTGGGGACTGACCAAACGTAGATCTGAACTGCGAACTTTTCCTGGTCAGTCCCCGGCACACTATTGCGAAACGCCAGCTTTCAAATTGAACTCCCTATAATCGCCAAAGCTGGCCTTACGCCCCGCAATCCCTCCAACACATTAAAGGTCGTATGGAACGAGCTATGAACAGTATTGGGATAGTTGCGGATGCGACAGTTCCAGCCGCCGTCCGCCAGTTGGAGATCAAAGATGACCTCCGCCAGGGCTGGCAACCGTTCGTCGCCGGGCAGCAAGGCTGCGCCAAAGCGCAACCAGAAACCGACATGGCACAGGTCAAGCCGACTCGTGAGCATGTGACGTGCAACAGGTTGCCCCGCTAGGAAAAGGCTGGAGATCTGCAAATCTGCGGCCTGTCGCAGAGACGCCAATCGTGGCGGCATTCCGCAGTCGAGCAGCAGCAGCATCCAGGTTGTCTCGGTCCAGCGTCCCTTGGGCCAGGCACCATCGGGTAATTGATGGCGCAGAAATGTTGCACCCCAACCATCCTCAGGTACGCGATCTTGTTCGGCACGCCAAACTGTTTCGGGCTCCGCCAGCAGATCGCGCATCACCTGCCACCGGATTACCGGATCGCCTGCGAGTAGCCAGTCCAGAATCTGCGAATCAATTTTCATGGGCCGTAGGGTGGAACGGAACGAAACGCTATGGTAGGTATATGGTAATCGTGGGCATAGTTGTTGTCAAATACAAACAGAACAGTGGGTGTATTTTAAGTTGAGGGCAAATTCTAGAAGTAGCGAGCCAGGTGTGGCGGGGACGCACGACGACCACCCCGGTTTGACAAACGGCACCCGTGCGTCCCCAGCATACTTCCCCCAAACTGCATTACAACCCAGAACAGTCGAAAGCAGCGGCAACCTGTACAGAATCTACAAGACTAGTAGATCCCGGCGTAAATAAGGTACCCTATTTTTACCATGATGTACACGAGTAACGTGCCTGATTAACTGCCGTGGTATCTACGCCCAACTGTACTAGCACCACAATCTATGTTTTGATCCGGTTTGCACGTCATCCACGCTTTGATTTACAATACACACTGAATCCTTTCCTCGCAAGGCGAAAGCGCAGGAATGCTGTGACCCGCCAACGGGCTAAGTTGCGATCAAATTATTACCATTTCCACGGTTGAGCCATTTCCGCATCGCACTGTGATCAAATCTATCAAATTTATTATCCTACGTGTAAAGGGAGAACAAATGAGCAACAAAGAACATACTACGATTTCACGGCGCAGCTTTATGCAACTATCGGCAATGACCGGCATTGGCTTGGCCGCCGCCGCCTGCGCCCCAGCCGCTGTGCCAGCCACCACTGCAACCGGTGCCACGCCGGCCGCGACCGGTGCGCCCGCCGCGGGTGGGATTCTGAAATATGCCGAAACGGGTGAATTTAACCACTTTAGTCCCTGGCAAATGAGTAATGTCAACACCGCCATGTACAACCAAGTCTTTGGGCGGCTGGTCTGGAAGGATGACGAAGGCACCGAACATGGCGACATGGCCGAAAGCTGGGAAATGGCCGAGGATGGCTTATCTTTTACCGTGAAGATGTATGAGAACATCCAGTGGCATGACGGCCAGCCCTGTACCGCCGCTGATTTTGTCAACATGTATCTCTACACCAAAGATGAGGCATTTAGCGCAGAGACCTCGGTGCAAAAAACGGCCAACTTGATGAAGCCAGTCATCGATGTCATCGCCGTGGACGACTACACCCTACAATTTGTCTTCGCGCAGCCAGTGCCCTACATCACCGAGATTTTAGACTACTTCTGGGCAATCCGCATTGATGACAAAGCCGATCCAGCCTTTATGACAACCCTGCCAGTCGGCACCGGCCCCTTCAAGATCACCGAGTGGGTGCCCAACCAATACACCAAATATGTGCGCAACGAAACCTATCACCACGAAGGCTTGCCCCTGCTTGATGAGTGGGTCTTTAACCGCTTGGAAAAATCGGAAACCTTGATCCCCAACCTGGAAGCCGAAGGTGTGGATGGCATCTTTGGGCCGCCCCTCTCCGACATTGCGCGCCTGCAACAAGACGATCGCTACTGGCTAGAGGTCAACAGTTCGGCGGGCAGCATCTTCAATATTATTGTCAACACCAAATTGCCGCCGTTGGACAAAAAAGAAGTGCGCCAAGCCCTCTCCTACTCGTTGAACCGTGAGGCCATGGTCCAAAGTGCCTTCTTTGGCATCGCCGCGCCGATCACGACGCCCTTCTGGAATCCCACCTCGTTGGCCTATCGCGAAGATCTGGTGCTGGCGCATCCATTTGATCTGGACAAAGCGGCCAGCCTGCTCGCCGAGGCCGGGGTTACCGACTTGCTGCTGGACATTAATGTCACCTCGCGCTGGCCGCAAATGAAACTCTTCACTTTGATCTGGCAGGCCGATCTGGCGAAAATTGGCGTCACGCTCAATGTGCAAGAGGTCGAAAATGCGCGCTTCTATGAAATTGGCGGCGCTGGCGATCTGCTGGGCATTAGCTTACACCCTTGGCTGAATGGCCGCACCAGCCGCGACCCGGCCATCTTCCTGGGCACGCAAACCAACTATCGTGGCGATCCCACCCTAAACATCTATGGCTGGGAAAATGCCGAATTGGAAGAGATCGTGGCTGCCGGAGCCGTCGAACTGGATCTGGAAACGCGCCGGGGGCTCTATCAACGCGCCAATGAGATTCTGGTGGATGAACTGCCCATGATCCAAGTGGCGACCGACCCGCGGGTCTGGGTCTGGGCCAAGAAAGTCCAAGGCCCCTATATTGATCTGGTGGGCAATCTCACGCTTGACCAAGCCTCCATTACTAGCTAAAAGTACAGATAAGGCCATTTCAAAGAATAAAGTATGCAGTAGGGGCGGCTTGCAGCCGCCCGTTCGCAGCGAGCCAAACGCGGGGCGGCTGCAAGCCGCCCCTACGCATGATTTTGTGTGGCAAGCGCTGGATCCTTATTGCTTTGAAAGCGCCTAAGTGAGACAGTGAGACAGTAGGACAGTGAGTCAGTGGCTGTCTACTATCCTACTGTCTCACTGTCTCACTGGACTACCATTGGTCTATTTACGCCGTCGTGTACTAGCCTGGGTATTTGGCTTTGCGGTAGCCTTCGGCGAAAATTTTGCCGTCGTAGCCAGCGTCGTCGAGTTTCAAGTCGGTCAGCGCTACTTCCTGGTCGCCAGTTCGCCAGGATTGGCGCGCGGCCAGCGCACACAGTTCGGGTTCCAACCACACGTCCAACGGCAGTGGTGCCGCAGCCTCGCCCGCCAAATAGGGCAACGTGGCTTCAAGCAAGGCACGATAGAGTTTGCCCGCATCCGCTTGATAATGGGCAACGCTGCGCTCGGTGACAATTGTCGTATAAAAGGGCATCCACTTGGCCGTAGCCCCGATGATGAGTATGCCGCTGCGCCCATCGGCCCACTGCACCGAAATGCGCCGTTGCACGCCTTCGCCCAGGTGGCGCACACTGCGAATGCCGCCCCCCAAAATGCTACTCAGCATGGAATAGGCGTGAATGCCATAGTTGAATTCATCGACGGCGCAGCCACAGAGCACCGTATGCGGCGTACCGCGGTCGGCCACGGGTTGGGCCAGCCACGCTTGCGTCTCGACGGCAAAGCGCAGTGATGAACCACCACTAATGCGCGCGCCCGCTTCCACCCACTGCCGGATCTGCTGTAGATCGCGCAAGTTGCCAGCGATTGGCTTGTCTAGCAAGACTGATTTACCCGCCGCAACAAATGGCTGTGCTTTGGCAACATGCGTCTCCCAATCGCAGCCATGGATGATCGCGCAATCAGCACTTTCCGCCAGCGCAGCGAGTTCGCTATAGACATGGGGGATGGCATGTTCTGCCGCAAATTTTTGCACATAACTGGCCGGATGCACAGAGCCACCATCCCACACCCCAACGATCTCGTGGCCGAGATCGCGCAAAATCGGAATCCAATGCTGCGGGTGCGAGGTGTCCAGATCAACTATCCCGATACGCATGATCAGCAACCTCAATTTTCCAGGGTGGATTGGCACCTTCTAGTGCCACAATTTCTTGATAAGTTTCCGGACGCCGCATACCCAGGTAACATTCTTTGAGCGTGGGATATTGCTGCTTCAGATCACCACTGTACCACGTTTCAAAACCAGCATCGAGATCGACATCGGCAAAGGCCAAGCCAGGGCGATGCGACGTGTCCGCCAGGGTGCGACCATAAGGATCGACGATGCGTGAATGGCCCATGGAGCGTCCCGACAAGAATGGATATTGAATAAAATGGGACGAAACCAGATAAACCTGATTATCAATGGCGCGCGCGTTGACAATTGATTCGATATGGTCGCCGGTATAATCCAAACACATGGTCGGGAAGAGCAACACATCGGCGCCTTTGAGCGCGTAGATGCGCCACATCTCCGGGTAATGAATATCCATACAGATGCCAATAGCGACGCGACCAAAATCACATTCAAAGACGGGATAGCCCATGTCGCCCTGTAATACGTCGTTTTGTTCACCGGGCGCCAAGTGCATTTTGCGATATTTGCCCACCAACTCACCCTGGCGATCAATCAACACACCCGTGTTAAAGATCCGGTTGCCATCGCATTCGCGCTGGCTATAGGCGACATAAATTTGATGCTGGCGCGCCCGTGCGGCAAATTGCTTAAAGAGTGGGCCGCCGGGCAGCGGTTCGGGTAATTCGCGCTGCTTATCGGCGGGGCACCCAACCACATCTGGCTCTTCGGGCAAGAGCACCAGATCGGCCTTGGCCGTGCCCGCCTGATCGATCATCTTCAGCGAGCGCTCGATACACTGGCTGGGATAGCTGGGGGTAGGATCAATTAGAATACTAGCCGTGGCCAGACGAACAGGTCTCATTGGCTGCTTCCTCCTAGGGTCAACGTAACAGGTTGTGCAAGATCAAGGGTAACGCGTGCAGTGCTGAGCGAGATCAACAGCGCCGGCTGGGGCTGACCGTTCACGATGATCAACGGATTGCGGCGCAATTCCGGTGGAACGGCAATATCGAAGGTCACTTGACGGCTTGTCACTGGTGTGGGCAGATCCACCAACGATAGCTGAACCGTCGTTGCCCCATCACCGTTGGCAGTTGGTGCGATACGCGTCTGCCGCCGGCAGAGCGCATAATCCACAATTTCCTCGGCGGTGGCTGGCCAAACTTCATCGCCGCCCAGGGCGAGCACCGCTTCCAGGCGCGCACGATGTTCGTCGATATAGACATCTTTGCTTTCATGCGGAATCTGGGGAGATGGACAGTGGCAATAGTCGATCACCCAGCCTTGTTGATTGCGCACCTGCTGCAAGCGATGATGGGGATCAAACGCTGAGAAAAGCGGTGTCCATGCCCGATGCAGATTGCTGGCGCGATTCAAAAACCAGAGATCGCCGTCGGGCAGATTAATGTCATCGGTAACAGACATGGCACAGAGATAACCGGCGTCTTGCAGCGCGGCAGTGATCGTCGGCGTCATATTGTCATTGCTGCCCGGCGCACAGTAGCTAGTGACGCGCCGCCCAATCGCCTCTTCGAGCACCGCTTTGGCCTGGTAGATCTCCAAGTCGATATTGTCATCCACAACGCCATGAGTCCACGAATGATTGCCCACGCCCCAACCACGGTCGATCAATTGACGCAGTTGCGCCGGTGGCATGTGATGATAGCCATTGTAGCTTGAATTGCCAATCGCCCGCACTGTGCCCATGTGGCCGACGACCACTTCCAAATGGCCGGGGATGCCCAGTTCCTCATGCAGGGGCACGACATAATCAAACAATTCGGACATCGCTTCATCATAGGTAACAGTATAGGCCCAGCGCTTGCCATGTTTCCATGTACAGGGTTGAATTTGAAGGCTCATGCTTGTTCTCCTCGCTTGTGCTCTAGCGTCGGTTGCGATCGGCCACCGTGCGCACAATATCAGCGGCCAGTTCACAATGCTCTGGTTGATATTTTTCGCAGAAGGTAGACCAGCGGATGAAATTTTCTAGAAAAGCTTGGGCATTCGGGCAATTGTCACCCGCATACGTGTAGGTGCGCGCGGCAGTTGGCCGCGAGAAGGGATAGCGCTGTGCCGCGGCGCGCTCTTGCAAAAAGGTGCAGGCAGCAGGCATCAGATAATATTTCCCTTGCCCCGCACCAGGAATCCCGGCGGTCACAAGCTCTTCAGCAAACTCAGCTGGCGAACAGCCAAATTGTGTAGGATCGACGCTAAAACCGGTCATCCAACACGAATAGACATCCACCGTATCGGGAATCGTCAGCGGTGTAATGCCTGGAATTTCGGCCAACAGATCTGTCAACAAGCGCACCATGCGATCACGATGCAAGACTTGTTCGCGGATAATCTCAAGCTGCCCCAAACAGATAGCCGCGGTGCATTGGGGCATGCGATAGGCGTATCCCAACTCGGCATGAATGCGGCCAAAGTTCGGCACATTGGCCGCGCCCCGGCTGTGGCCAATAAAGCGCATACGCTCGGCCAGGGCATCATCGTTGGTCACAATGCAGCCGCCTGTATCGGCCCCCAAGGTCTTTTCCGAGTCAAACGAAAAGCCTGCCGCCGTTCCCAGTGTGCCGGCCAAACGCCCTTTATAGCTACCAAAGACCGCCTGACAACAATCTTCATATACAATCAGCCCGTGGCGCGCGGCCAGGGCATTGATCGCATCCATATCGGCAATGAGGCCGGTCTTGTGGACAACCAAGATGGCGCGCGTCCGCGCGGTGATACACGGCTCAATCGTGGCGGCACTTATGTTGACTGTACCCGGCTCGGTATCGGGAAAGACAGGGATATAATTTTCCAGGCACAATCCCTGAATGGTGCCAAAATCCGTGATCGGGCTGACGATGATCTCGTCGCCCGGCGCAAAGGGAAAAGCCGCGGCCAGCACCGCCAATGCCGGTGTACAACCGGGTGTGGCAATACAATGTTTGACACCCAGTTCCGCCGCGAAAGCTTTTTCAAAACGGCCCATCATGTCGATAGTCAGGCCACTTTCCAGCACTTCTTGTAAATAGCGCTGACAATTAGGGCCCATCGTGCGCGGGAAGGGCATGGGGAGCACACCGCGCTGTTCGGCAGCCGCGGCCGCGCCATACAAAGCGCGCTCAGTTTTGGGTGGTGCAAGGGTCGGTTGCATCAATTTCTTCCTTTAGCTCAATGTTTGTCCAATAGGTTGTGCTCATCGCCCAGAAAGCCCGGTGAGCAGAATGCCTTCCATAAAGTAGCGTTGTGCCGCGGCAAAGAGAATCAATACCGGGATGAGCGTGAGGGTCGAGGCCGCCATCAGATAGCTCCACTGTGTAACAAATTGGTCGCGGAAAAATTGCAAGCCAAGCGCCAACGTGCGCATCTCTGGCTTATTCATGTAGATCAGCGGGCCCATAAAATCGTTCCAAGCCGCCAAGATGGTAAAGACTGTAATTACAGCCAGCGGCGCTTTGGAAAAGGGCAAGATGATCGCCCACCAGACGCGCAAACTCGAAGCGCCGTCGATGTAGGCTGCCTCATCATAGTCATACGGCAAGGTACGATAGAATTGGCGCAGCAGAAAAATGTTAAAAGCGCCGCCCCCGAAAAAGGCTGGTAGGGTGAGCGGCAAAAAGGTATTCACCCACCCCAGCCGTGTAAAAAGCACAAAGGTCGGGATCAGCGTGATGATGGAGGGCAACATCATGGTCGAGAGCAACACGCCAAAGAGCAGTTCACGTTCGGGGAAGCGCCGGCGTGCAAAGCCAAAGGCGCATAAACTGGCCGAAAGCACAGTGCCTATGGTAGAAATTCCTGTCACAATGATCGAGTTGCGCAGGTAGAGCCAAAAAGGAAACTTCTGAATCGCCGTTGGATAGTTCGCCCAGGCAATTGGATCAGGCAAGATCTGGGGTGGGTAGGCAAAAACTTGGCCGTCTACCTTAAGTGAAGTGCTGATCATCCATAACGTCGGCAGCAAGAGAATAAGCGCGATCAGCGTCAGCAAGCCATAGAATGCACCCGTGGCGATCCACTGGGCAAGCGTGGCCCCCAACCGATTCGATCGCGAGGGTGGAACCACGACCGGCAGACGATTGGGCAAGGTTGGTTTGGCTGTGATTTGCATTGTAGAGATCTCCACTGCACTACTGGTTTATGGGTTACATGAAGAGCAGAAGCCGCTTACCGCTCTGCTTCGTAATAGACCCACAAGCGCGCCATCCGCAACTGTACGACCGTAAAGGCAAGAATGATCACAAATAGAATCCAGGCCAGGGCCGAGGCATACCCCATCTTGAAAAACTTAAAAGCGTTGTTATAGAGATAGAGCACATAAAAGAGCGTCGAATTGGCCGGGCCACCAGCGGTAATAATATAGGCACCGGTAAAGACCTGAAAGGTGCCGATAATCCCCAGGATCAAGTTAAAGAAGACCAGCGGCGTCATCATGGGCACGGTGATATGGTAAAAGCGCTGCCAGGTACTGGCACCATCAATATGTGCGGCCTCATAGAGCGACAGTGGCACATTTTTCAGCCCGGCCAGAAAGATGATCATGCTGCCGCCGATACCCCACAAATTCATCACAACAAAGACCAGTTTGGTAATCTGCGGGTCATATAGCCAGTTGAAGGTGGGCAACCCTAGGCCGCGTAACACAGCGTTCACCAAACCAAAATCACCAGAAAAGAGCAAGCTCCACGTGAGCGAACTTGCCACCGCCGGCGTGATGACCGGCAAATAGTAGAGTGTACGATAGAAGTTGATGCCGCGCAGGTTGACGCTGAGCAACAGCGCCACCAGAAACGAGGCAAGCAAGTTGATCGGCACCGACAGCACCACAAAGTAAAAGGTGTTGATCAAGCTGAGACGAAAAAGCCGATCCTTGGTAAAGATGTCGGTGTAGTTTTCCAGTCCCAGCCATTTAGCACCCGATAAAACCGAATATTCTGTAAACGAAAAGTAGACCGACGCCAGCATTGGGCCAATCGTAAATAGCACAAAACCGATGACCCAGGGTAAGACATAAAGCCGACCTTCCCAGGCTTCACGCCGGGCAAGCGGCCCATGGCGCACTTTCATATTTACGATTGTCATTGCTGGCCCCCTCTCCCCGCGCTTGCGGTGGAATTGCAGATTTCCGAGATCCGTAAATCTGCAATCCGCAAGTGCATTATCCGTTTACCAGTGTGACTGATTCTTCGGCCAACTGCCCTAGAATTTCTTCCACAGGGCGGGTTCCCAAGACTAATTCATCCCAGGCGGCCTGCCACATGCTGGTCCATTCGGATTCTTTGGGGCTGGTGCGATAGGTACGCAGCGTGGGGCGGATCGCCTCATAGACTTCGGTATCTTCCCAATCATATAGCGTGGTCGGCACCATACTTTTGCGCGATGGAAAACGGCTACCACCGATGGGGGCATAGAGTGTGCCGGCTGTCTCGGAGAAGGAGCGCTCCTTGTACCAGGTCCAGGCGGCCTCGGGGCTTTCTGGCGCGCTGCCAAAGTAGAATGAGTTGAGCGCCGCTATCGAATATTGGCCGCTTGGCCCTGTGGGGAAAGGTGCCATGCCAATCTCAAAGGCTTGATCTGCACCATCCTGCACAATATTGCGCGTATACCACTGACCGGCCATGTTGCCAACAGCGCGCCCATTGGTAAAGCCGGGCGCTTGTTCTTGGGTGCCGGTGCCCGGTGCAGGTGAAAGTCCCGCTTGGAAGAATTGCTGGATCCAGCCCCATAGTTGCACATTCTCGGGCGAATTCACCAAGCTTTGGGTGAAATCGTCGTTCCAAAATTCAGTACCATGTGCCCAGGCCAACATAATGTAGGCAGTGGCCGAACGGGTCGCATTCATGTCGAAGCCAAAACGCGGGGTGCCATCGACTTCGGCGGTGAAATCCTTGGCCAGTTGCAGCCAAGCATCATAATTCCAGGTGCCGGCTTCGTTCATTGCTTTTGGGGCTTCATAGCCAGCCTCTTGCAATACGCTGTTGTTATACCAGTGCAGCCAACCGCTAATAAACCAAGCTAGGCCATAAGTCTGGTTATCAACCGACTCTTTGGCGTAATCGTAGAAGTCATCGGGCGGAATTTCGCCGTCGGCGGCGAGCATGTCATCGAGCGGGCCAATCACATTATTCTCGCGCAGCAGCGGCAGCCATTCCCAATAGCCATAGATCACATCATACGTAGAGCCGCCAGCCACCGAAGTCAGTAATTTTTCCGTAAACCCTGTCCATGGGGCCTGTTCGCGGATGGCTTCGATGTCGGGATATTTCTCGGCAAAATATTTTACAAACTCAGCATCGGCAGTGACCCAGGCATCGGTGCCGGTTGGATCGTAGTCAAAGATATAGGTCGTCGTTTTGGCTGTGCTAGGGGCGGTTGTTTGCTCACCCCCAGGCGCTTGGGCGACCGGGGCACAGGCTGCCAGGGCTACCCCAAGCGTGCTTATGCCAACTGTTTGTAAAAACCCTCGACGGCTTAAGGCGTGTTTCATGATTGACGTCTCCTTTTTGGGCAATGAAAATCAAGTGAAATAGAAGGTCTTAAACGGCAGTTGTGTTGAAAACGCAAATGCCGTCTAGTAGATCCCGGCGTAAATAAGGCACCCTACTTTTACGCTGATGTACACGGGTAAACGTGCCTTATTGACGGCCGTGGTATCTACGCCCAACTGTACTAGTAGATCCCGGCATAAATAAGGCGTACCGATTACGCCAACGTTAAATTTCATCACCTGCTGCGCTGCATGAATTCAGAGCCTAGTAGATCCCGGCGTAAATAAGGTACCCTATTTTTACCATGATGTACACGAGTAACGTGCCTGATTAACTGCCGTGGTATCTACGCCCAACTGTACTAGTATAGAAAGCGTGTTTAAACACGTTTCCCGTCGCAGCTGTTGAATTCATTCAATACGAATTTAACCTTGGCGTACGATTCAGGCCAATCATATTCACCACCGGGTGCATTTCAATTTGAGGGTAAATTTTAGAACGCGCGCGCGCAACGTGTGCCGGGGACGCGCCGGGTGCAGTTTGTCAAACCGGTGTGGTTGTCGCGCGTTCCCGGCTGAATCGTTACAAATAAGCCTCCTAATGCACGAGCGTGTATGTATGACTTTTAAGGGTTTTATCTATCAGTATACTTACGCCAACAGGTTCGTTTTTTCTACCCACAACATAGGTGATAACGCACGGGGAATAGGCGAAAATAAATCACGTAAGACCAAACTAGCCGCGCCGACTGAAGGTGCATCTTCCTTCAACAGCGAGGTGATGACGGGCAAGTTTGCCAAATGGGTGGGCAAAGCCCGTTGCGCGAGTTCGTTTTGCAAGGGTGTCAGCAGATGCTTGCCCGCCAATGCCATAGGCCCACCGACAATGATCATCTCCAAATTGAGGAGATTAATCGTCGAAGCCAGCGCAAGACCGAGCCAACGCCCAATTTCGGCCAAGGCTTGCTGGGCCACAGCATTCTCGGCATGGGCGGCGGCAACCACATCGGCCAGGGTCAGTTGCGCAAAATTGTGGTGCATGGTCGCCCACAAAACATTAGCCGGCTCGTTGCGCAGCAGTTGGCGCACCCGATTGAGCAACGCATCTGCCGTGGCCACGGTCGCCAGACAGCCGCGGTTGCCACAGCGACAGAGCATTCCGTCCGGCTGCACAGTCATGTGGCCTAATTCACCGGCACCATAATTGCGCCCAAGATAGGGCTGCCCATGCATGACCAACCCACTCACAATCCCAGTGCCAACGCGCACATAGAGCAGATTGTCCACATCGCGGCCCGCGCCATACCAGCGTTCGCCCCAGGTAGCAGCATTACCGCGCGAGAAAACCGCAACTGGAAAAGGAAAACGTTGGCGCAGTTCGTGGGCAAGCGCCACATTTTTCCAGGGAAGAATGACCGAGAGCGTCACTACCCCCGCCGCCGAATCAACAATGCCGGGCACACAGACGCCTAGCGCCAAGATGCGCGCCGGATCAACATCTGCGGTCACCGATGTGACACATTCTTCCAGAATTGCTAACAATGTATTCACCGACAGGTCATTTGTCCCAATCGGAAGCGCCATTCTTTTTACCGGTTCGGCATGCAAATTGGTCAGGACAACACGACACTCTTCAGTTGTCACCTCTGCCCCTAGCGCAAAGTTAGCGTCAGGCACCAAGGAGAGCGAGATGCGTGGCCGCCCGACAGTCGAGTTTTGGTTGCCTATCTCCTGTACTAGCCCACTATCAATCAATTCGGCAACAATGGCCGAGACGGTTGCTTTGCTCAACCCGGTCAACTGTACCAGATCGCTACGTGATAACTCCGTCCGTTGCCGAATATGATCCAACACCAAGCGCCGATTGGAATGATTGTATTGTTTACTGTTATCCGCGCTAGTGAAGAGAAAGGTCATAAAGACAATAACATCTGGGCAGGCTGAATTCGTTCGATTAGCAAACTAACTCTTGATGTATTTAGTCTATCATAGCGTTTCTACCTCGTCAACTAGTAATTTTGCACACGCGGTGCCATGCGTTGATGTACAATCGGCACCAAAGCAGAAACGCCGATTACAGATGTCATCAACCCCATTTATGTTTGCATCTTTGGCGCTTCAATGCTATATTTGAAAGCCATAGGCATGTAATGCCCCAGCAAGTAAGAATGGAACCACGTTGTCCGCAGGTTTGATCCATATTCTTTCATAGGTTATTCCGCCTTCTAAACTAAGTAGCCATCGACGCAACGATAACTTTGGCCGGCAGATACCCACGCCTATTGTGAAATCAGATTGAAATGACGAATTTTGTAGATAGTCATATCAGAATGAAAACCGGCGTTTGATGTAACCGTGATTCGCGTGCCGGGGACTGACCAAACGTAGATCTGAACTGAGAACTTTTCCTGGTCAGTCCTCGGCACGCTATGGCGAAACGCCGGTTTTCAAATTGAGCTCACGATATTACGCAGACTCATTGGGTCATCGGTCAGCCTATCGTCAGTCGCCAACACTTCTAGGATGTAGCCATCTATGCCAAACACCTTACCCGCAACCGTTCCTGCGCCGGGGATCCCGGTTGCACTCGCTTCCGAAGACGAGCTAGAAGCCCTGCTCGCCGAGCCTTCGCCACAAGTGCTGGCCGCTTTGCAAACCCTGGACAGCGATCTGTTGATCCTGGGCGTGGGCGGCAAAATGGGCCCCACATTGGCGCGCATGGCCGCCCAGGCATTGGCGGCCATCCAATCGCCCTATCAAGTGATTGCCGTGGCACGTTTTAGCCAGCCCGCGCTGCGCACCAAGTTGGCAGGCTGGGGTGTCAAAACCATGGCCTGTGATCTACTCGATCGCACAGCATTGGCCAAGCTCCCGGCGAGCCGCAATGTGATCTTTATGGCTGGCCAGAAATTTGGCACCACCGGTGCGCCCTCGCAGACATGGGCGATGAACACTTATATGCCGGCGCTGGTGGCCGAACGCTTTACCGAGGCGCGTGTGGTCGTCTTCTCCACCGGCAATGTCTATCCGCTGACGCCGGTGGTGGAGGGTGGCGCGATCGAGCGCGATGCGCCGCAACCGGTGGGCGAATATGCCAATTCTTGTCTGGGCCGTGAGCGCATTTTTGAACATTTCGCATTGACGCAAGGATTGCGCTGCGCGATCATGCGTCTCAATTATGCGATTGAGTTGCGCTATGGGGTGCTGCTGGATATTGCGCTGAAGGTGAAGCAAGGCCAGCCGGTTGATCTGAATATGGGCGCGGCCAATGTGATCTGGCAAGGCGATGCCAATGCCCAGGCGCTAGCTCTACTCGATCACTGTTCGTCGCCAGCGTTTGTGCTCAATGTCACTGGGCCGGAAACAGTCTCGGTGCGCCGTGTGGCCGCACAGTTTGGGGCAATTTTTGGGGTTGAACCGTGCTTCACTGGTAGCGAAGCGCCGACCGCGCTGCTCAACAATGCCGCCAAAGCGCAACGTCTCTTTGGCTATCCGCGCGTGGCGCTCGACCAAATCGTCGAATGGACCGCGGCTTGGGTAGAACAAGGGGGCGCGATGTTGAATAAACCCACCCATTTTGAAGCCCGTGATGGGAGATTTTGATGAGTATGTTAGCGCGCGAGATTATCCAACCCTTACACGATGGCCAGGTCATGCCAGCCCATCCACTGGCGATAACGGCGGAACGCCAGCTTGACGAACAGTATCAACGTGCCCTCACCCGCTACTATTGTGCGGCTGGCGTGGGCGGGTTGGCCGTGGGCGTGCATACCACCCAATTTGAGATCCACGATCCCAAGGTGGGCCTACTGGCACCGGTGCTCGAATTGGCCAGTGAGACGATTGACGAAACCTTGCGCGCCAACCCGCGCCCTTTTGTCAAAGTGGCCGGGGTGATCGGGGGGACAGCCCAGGCGGTCAGCGAGGCCGCGTTGGCGCGGCGCTATGGCTATCACGCTGGCTTGATCAGTGTCGCCGCGCTAAAAACAGCGACGGATGACGAACTGTTGGCGCATTGTCGGTGCGTGGCCGAGGTGATTCCACTCTTTGGCTTTTACTTGCAACCGGCGGTGGGGGGGCGTGTGCTGAGTTACAATTTCTGGCGGCGCTTTGTAGAGATTCCCAATGTCGTTGCCATCAAAATTGCCCCCTTTGACCGCTATCGCACGCTGGATGTGATGCGAGCCGTCGCCGATGCGGGACGGGCAGGCGAAATTGCGCTCTATACCGGCAATGATGATAACATTGTCGCCGATCTGATTACAGACTATGATTTCGCCGCCGATCAGCAACCTGTGCGGTTGGTGGGTGGCTTGTTGGGGCATTGGGCGGTTTGGGCGCGGCCTGCCGTGGAGATGCTGGCGGCGATCAAGCACCAGCGTGCGCAGGGTGCGCTTGACTATGCCCATTGGTTGAGCTATGGCATCCAAGTGACCGATGCCAACGCCGCCTTCTTTGATCCGGCGCATGGCTTTCATGGCTGTATCACCGGCATTCACGAAGTGTTGCGCCGCCAGGGACTGATGCAGGGGTGCTGGTCGCTCAACCCCAACGAAAGCCTATCGCCCGGCCAGATGGAAGAGATCGACCGCGTCTATCGCGCCTATCCACATTTGCATGACGACGCGTTCGTTGCACAACACCTGGACGAATGGCTACGGTAAGTCATAAAGCGGCAGAGGATGTTTAGAGATGTAGGGTTTTGAAAACCCTACATCTCTTGTTGATCAATCACTCTTCCTTGGCCGTGAGATCGATGCGCAATATAAAGTCGTTGTCAACGGTCAGTGTGTTGGCAAAGCTGGGCGGATCAAAGCCAAAATTGGTGAGTTGCATGGGCGCGGTTGCCACGCCTGTGATCGTGTCCGCCGTGAGGGTGGCGGTGACGGCAAAAGTCACCGCCAGCGTGACCTCGCGCACCGTCAGATCGCCGACGAGATCAAAGTTTACCGCGCTGCCATCGGTGTAACTGGCCGGTGCATTCTGAATCGCAGTGGCGACAAATTTGGCTACAGGGAATTGATTCGACTGCAGCGCATTGTCGCGGATCCACGCATCGCGTTGATTTTGATCAGTGGTCAGCGCAGGCAGGTTCACCGTAAACTCGCCCAGGACCAGGGCATTCTGTGGATCTTCTACATTCAGTTGCAATTCACCGGCGATCTCATTCGTAGTGCCCGTCACCTCGTTAAAGCCAGCATTGATACCATATTTCGCTAGCGCGCCACCAAAAAACTCTTCCGTCACCACATAGGACGCACGCGATTCCGCCGCTACAACCACAAAGCGACGGGCACCTTCGGCCAGCGGTTGCGGCGCGATGGTGGCGACGGGCACAGCCGTGGGTGATGGTGTAGGTGTGCCACCACAGGCTGCCACCAACCCCATGCTCAATCCGAAACTCAGTAGATAAATGGGCAATTTCTGGAACACGGATCCCTCCTTATTCTTTTTCGATTACAGACGGCGTGGCTACGAAACCATCGGGTAGATAGGCTGGCAACGCCGCCTGATTGCCGTCACCATAGTTTTGGAGCAGCGTGCGGACAAACAGGGAATAAAAGCCCTCATGTTTGATCGTCGGCTCCAACTCGGTTACCTGGAGCCCGGGCACGAAACCGTACTCCTGAAATGTGTCGATCAATTGTGGATCGCGGCTGACGATGTGGACCGGCGTGGCAAAGCCATCATCGCGCCGCGACACACGCGGCGGCTGATGATCGCCGATCAAGATAAAGAGATCATCAGCCGTACCCTCCTGTAATACAAAATTCGTGAGCATTTCCAGCTCGTACTGAATGGCATCCTCATAATTGCGCCGGCGCACCTCATGCGCCAGGGTTTCTTCATCAACTGGCACTGGCGGCGTCTCTGGGACACTGTTCAACGTGCGCCAATCCTTGGCCAGCGTTGGCAGCGGCGCAAAGGGATAGTGTGAGTTTTGCGTGATAAAAAAGAGTAGAAACGGTTGATCGGCCCCTTTGGTGAGCAGATCATGGGTGTAGTGCAGCGCATATTGATCAGGCGGCGCAGGCCCCCAGCCATAGAGTGGGCCTGCAAAGTTCAATTCCTCGTAGCGAAACCAATGGTCGATACCATAAAAGCGCTGCTGTTTCAACCACTCGCCTTCGGACAGTTCTGAAGAGAGCGAGGAAAGGTGGTAATAATGATAGCCCTGCTCTTTGAGATAATTGCCTAAATTTGGATAGGCCGTGATCTGATATTTATTGAGCAACGACAGAAACTGCGGGTGGGTATCAATGCGTAGCCCAAAGAGGGTACTGGTGAAAGCCAGCCAAGAACCGCCCCCCCAGGTGGTTGACTGGCTCAACGTCGAGGTGGTATGCCAGCCCCCTGTGTCCAGTTTCTCCTGCAATTGAGCCAGTAGCCCCTGGTAACGGGCTTTATAATCGGGGCGTTTATAGAGTACGCTGCCATAGGATTCAATAAAAATCAGATAGATGTTCGGTTTGCGCTGTAAGGGCTTTGCGTGATAGTCGTACACTTGGCGTAGTGCGGTGTCATCAAACGTGGCAACGTCATGATACACCTGCAATGAGCGCGCAACGTTGTTTTCTACTTTGTAGAACAGGCTGCTGATCACCATCGTCGGCACTGCCAGCACCTTTTGATAGGAGAATGTGGCCAACAACATGAGGGCAGCCAAGAGGCCAAAAGTGATGCGCAGCCAAGGGCTTAAACGCTCGGCAATCGGGATGCTATATAAAAAGTGGACAAAGGCATAAACTGCCAACAACCCAAGGCAGACCAGGAGCGCGCTGCCTAGATAAGTGCCCAGCGAGAAATGCAGATGCGACAGTAGAAATTGCAACCCATCGAGGAGCAGATAGTAGTGATGATAAAAGATCGGATCTACCTGATAGATAGAGAGGGTGATCGCTTCATAGGCATAATAAAAAAACGTCAAAAAGTAAAGGGTAATAAAAAGCGGACGGACGCGTGGGCGGCGCAGGTAGGGCACATTCACCCAGAGCGCAACCAGGATGATCAGCTCCACATTCCAACGAAAGGGATCGACATTTTTGCGCCAGAAGAGCATGTGCTGCACATCGGCCCACCAATCCCGCCCCATAAACTCGGCGACGGGGAACAAGGTCGTATCTTCCCAATTGAGCAGATAGAGCGGCACAAAAAGCAGCACGTTGAGCAGAGAAAAACAGATCAGGAATATCGAGTTTGGGTGGCGAATTGCGGGCAACCGTTGCATAGATAAATTTGGGATCATTCAATGAATTATGGGTCTTCGGGATCTGATGTGGTTGACCAGAGCGCCACCGGTTAAAACCGGCGTCTGCCACGGGAAACCGCGCCTAAAAGGCAACCGAAGCAGGTTTTGGACAACAGGCGTCGAATCGGGTGCCCCCCGGGCGCGATGCTGTTAACTGAATTATGACTGAATTATGACGACGACACAGGTGATGTAGGGCGCTGCGCAAACAACAAATCGCGCGTCAACTCGGCGTGGGCCAGATGTTCCGCCGCGTGACGCGCCACCACGAGCAGAATCTCCCAGCCCGTCAGTTGACCACGGCGCGGATGAAGCCGTACACGCGCCAGATCAGAGGGTGGTAGCTGCGTTAGTTGTTGGGCGATTTCTGTCTGCAATGTCTGCCAACGTTGTTGGAGCGCTGCGCTATCCGCCGCTGTGACATGAAACTCGGCCTCACGGTCACGTACACGCGGCTGGCCGCAGATCAAACCTAGCACCGTCTCTTCAATATTGCCGGTGATATGGGTCGCCAAGACAATCAAGCTGTTGGCGTGGGGCAAGGGCCGCCAATTGAGTTCGGTAGTATCCAAGCCATCCAGACAAGCGAGCAGACGGTCCACCGAACTGGTAATAAAGCGCCAGAAGACCAGAATTTGATTAGGCCGTGTTACTAATGGCAGAGAGAGTTGTGCAAGATCAGCATATACAGTATAGAAAAAAAGCTGGGTAGAAATCCCCCGTAGCGTCTCCAAAACGTCCGCGCCCACGGGCGCGATGGTCATAACGGGAATGCCATTGGCGTGAGCATAACCGGCTTCAATGCCCACGCCGACGCCTTTTTCCGTTAGATCGACCAGCACAACATCGGCAGCATGGATGGCCGCAAACGAGTGCTGCATTAATGCGTCAGCCGCCAATATCACCGCGCCCCATTGCTCTACGTCGCGCGCCACACAGCAGGTTTCGTGGCCTTGCGCGGCCATCACAGCCGCGATCGCCTCAATGGCCGCGCGGTTGCTGTGGTCGGCATGATATTTGATCGCTAGGTAGATTTTCATAAAGCGTGTCAATCCAAGTTTGCTGGATCAATTATGAATCAATTTCGTAGCAATTCACCCCTCCCACACCCCTAACCATTACCCACATCTTTGGGTACCAGGGAGGGCGAGCGTGCCAGGGACGGCCCAGCGGCGTGACGGCACTATGGGATGTTTTTGGGCCGTCCCCGGCACGCCTTCCCTACTGCCAACTTGTGGGTAAAGGTTAGCCACCACATCCAGAGGGTACAAGACCCGAAAGGTCTCTTGTGTAACAGGACTAAGTCTCAGCCAACAATGACTTGACAAATGTCAAATCGGCCTCGATCAGGCGATCCACAGCCGGCTCATCGCTATATTCAGCCGGCAGACAGATGGGCCCCGTGTACCCCATTGTTTTGAGCTTGGCCATCACACGTGGCCAGGAAGCACGCCCATGGTGACCAGCCGTCCAATAGACCTGCCACGCGGCGACTTGGGCTTCCGGGCCATTGACGCGCTGCCAAAAGGCGTTTTTTAAATTCACACAACAGAGGTGGGATTCGACAATGTCCAGCGCTAGTTCTGCTTCAACGCCTTCCAGGGCATTATGCGCCGCATCCCAGATGATGCCAATTGACTTGGGATCATAGTCTTGGACCAGGTGATAGAGCCCCATTTCGTTGACGCCGACAAAATCGCCATAATGGTTTTGGATGCCGATTTGGACATTATACTGTTCACAGAAGGGTAGCGCAATCTCCAACTGCCGGCGCGCCGCTTGCTCGGCTTCCCAATAGCGCTTGCCCCCCGTACCAAACATGATACGGTTCATACCGACGCCCGCCGCGGCACACGCGGCATAGAGTCGTTCATCACTCAGGGGCAACGCAACCGTCACATCCAGGATACGTACGCCATGATCGCCCAAAATTTTGACGGCTTCCGGCAAATCGCGTTCAATTGTCTCTGGCTGGCAGGGGAAACCGGGCCGCACGGGCAACTCAATCCATGCAAAGCCCAGGTTGTGTACATGGGCACCCAATTCCGGCAGCGACAACGCTTTCCAGGGCTTTACAAAAACAGCAAGGTCATGTGCAGGGGCCATTCTTCATCTCCTAATGGCATGGATAGCGGTGGTTAAAGCTGCTGTAGACTAATTTCTATAAGTTAGGACTTACGCAAGACGGCCTAAACCTTCCTGGAAGGTGGCACACGCGTAGCTGCGTAAGTCCTATAAGTTAATAGGCGGACTGGCTGGCGGCAAAAACCTCGGCTACCGATAGCGCAAAGCCAGCAAGCAGAACCGAAGTCGCTTGGGTGCCAGTTTTGAATTCACCGTGTGTTTGATAGTGTTCTTCGTGTAAAACTAGCACCGTGATCAACTGTTCTTGTGGATCAACGATCCAGTATTCAGGAATCCCAGCCTGTGCATATTCTGCGCGCTTATCCTGATAATCGCGCGCTGGTCTGTCCGGGCTAACCACCTCGATCACGAGATCGACGTTGCGCCAATACTGGGTAGATTGGTGCGCAAGTTTCTCTTTGGCAATAAAGATAATGTCCGGCTCGCGAAATTTCTTCGACCATAATTCAATGGGCAAAGGGGCAGCAAGGACTTCACCTAACTGCTGCGTGTTAATAAATACCCAAAGCATCCGTTGTAAAAAGAAAACAATCCGTTGGTGGGCAGGCGACGGCATGGGCAAAACCTCCACGTAGCCATTGGAGAATTCAACAAGGTGATTGGTGTCGAGCGCGAGATAATCTGCCACACTCCACTCGCCCTGTACGGGGAAAAGATGGGCAATCTCCCAGGCTGGTTGACCTTTGGTTGTATATACATGTTCAAGGACTGTCATGGTGACCTCCTTCTATCAAGTTCGCTGTCACACTGCTTGGCTCAGTATACCACAAACCGGCTTATTCTCTGAGCAACGCCTGGGCCAGGATGATCTCCGCCACTTCCATAGTTTTAATAGCGTCGGCAAAGCAAGAGGGCGGTTGGGTGCCCGTTTTCACGGCGTCGATAAACTCGCGATTCTTGGCCTGAAAACCACCATAGGTATAGAACTCATCGCTGCCGGCTACTTGCCGCGTGTCGAACTCGATCCCTTTGGTGTCTCCGTCGGCATAGAGATAGGCTTTATCTTCATGTTCGGCTTCAACGCAGATGCCGGGCGCGTGGATCTCTACTTTGAAAATGCGCTGGCCACTGGTCCAACTGTTGAGCATGACGTCTGTCGCGCCATTAGCAAAATGCAGCATGGCCGCAATAAAGTTGATGTCGGGGGTACCAATGCGCTTGCAATGGCTCTCCACCTTGATTACTTCGCTTTTGCCACCGTCGCCACAGAGCCAGCGCAGCGTGTCGATGGCATGGACGCCATCATCCATCATGTGGTCGCGCGCCTGGAGGTAGGGATTAGGCTCATATTTGTAAAAAGCGCATTCGGCATGCACAATCGAACCGCGCTTGCGGCATTCATTGTACAGTTGCACCATCATGGGTGTGGCCCAGCGCCGCCGGCCTGGAATTGGGTGAGCACGGTGGCTGCCGGTTCGCGCAGAATGTCCGGATAATCGAAGTTCGTGATTAACATGCTGTAGGGGATGTTGACCAAGATTGCCCCAAC
>DAOTTR010000553.1:0-34476 GCA_034437715.1 Caldilineaceae bacterium | reverse complement strand
AAATAACCATACTATTCTCCGGTGAATCAGTAGTGAATCAGTAGGACAGTGAGACAGTACAAACACTGTTCTACTGTCCTACTGATTCACTGTCTTACTTACGCCCAACTGTACTAGTACACTGTCATCAAAGTTATGATGGCGTAACGTAGGTCACGTTTGCAACGTGACAATCCGCCCAATGCCACAGCAGCGCCCTAGTTTGGTTACAAACCGGATGGTTTGCGTGGAACAAGCCTGTCACGTTGCAAACGTGACCTACAATAGGCACAGTTTGACGAGAACCTGCTATTTTCAACCAGCCAAAAATGTGTTGATTACGCCGTAACCACCTTCTAGTCTACCCCAGCCGCGGCCAATCACCAAAAAAATCGGGCGAAATCTTGTCTTGCACCAGATTGGACAGTCGCCTAACTCTTTTATATGATGCATGCAAGCAATGGTTCTGGGCTTATTCATTGACATATAAACTATAGTAGAAAATCGCACGATAAAATCGTATTGGGAGAACGTATGAAAGTAGATGCAGTGTTCCGCTCGCGGCGGAGTAACGTGATGGGCACCCGTGGCATGGTGGCAACCAGCCAACCGCTGGCGGCCCAGGCTGGATTGGATATCTTGAAGGCAGGGGGCAACGCGGCTGATGCGGCCATTGCCACGGCGGCCATGTTGAATGTAGTAGAGCCCGGTTCGACGGGGATTGGCGGCGATTGTTTTGCGCTCTACTGGGATGCCAAGAGCAAAAGTGTCACCGCCTTAAATGGTTCTGGGCGAGCCGCGTCGGCCGCGTCGATTGATGAATTGCGGCAGGCTGGCTATAGCAATATGCCCACCTACACCGGCCACGCCGTGAGCATCCCTGGCACGGTGGCCGGGTGGAGCGATTTGTTAGAACGTCACGGGCGCATGACCCTGGCGGATGTGGTGCAGCCAGCGATTTGGACGGCAGAACATGGCTATCCCGTCACCGAGATTATTGCCAATGGCTGGGCAGCAGGCGTAAAGAAATTGCGGCGCGATGCGGATTGGCAGAGTGGCGACTTGGATAATGGACCAGAACAGCCCAGTGGTCATGAACTTTTGCTCGATGGCCGCGCGCCGCGCGCCGGCGAGCTGATGCGCATTCCCACCTTGGGCCAAACGCTGCGTGGCATTGCCGAAGAAGGTAAAGCGTATATCTATCAGGGGGAGTTTGCCCAGAAGCTCAGCGCGCATGTCCAGCGCTATGGCGGCTGGATCACGCCGCAGGATATGGCGAACCATGTGAGTACGTGGGATGAGCCGATCCATGCCAATTATCGCGATGTGACGCTCTATGAATGTCCGCCGAATGGGCAAGGCCTGGCCGCGATTATTGCCGTCAATTTGGCGAATGGCTTTGATCTGGCCAGCCTCAGCGCGGTGGATCGCCTGCATGTGATGATCGAATGTATGCGCTTGGGCTTTGCCGATGCACAGCAGTGGGTGTGTGACCCGCGCGTGACCCAAATTCCGCTAGAACAACTGGTCAGTACCCCCTATGCCGATAGACGGCGGCAGCGGATTGATCCGCAGCGGGCTGCGACCAAGGTGCCTTATGGCGATCCGCTGGCCGGGCCAGATACGGTCTATCTCAGCGTGGTTGATGGCGAGGGCAACGGCTGTAGCTTTATCAATAGTCTCTACATGGGCACGGGCAGTGGTTTGGTAGTGCCTGGCACAGGCGTCAGTTTACAAAATCGCGCCGCTACTTTTCGCTTAGATCCGGCGCACCCCAATGCATTGGCCCCCAATAAGCGTCCCTACCAGACAATTATTCCGGCCATGACAGTACGCAACGGGGAACTACATGCGGCCTATGGTGTGATGGGGGGCTATATGCAACCACAAGGGCATTTCCAAGTCTTGAGCAATCTGGTCGATTTGGGCATGGCACCCCAGCAGGCACTTGATATGCCGCGCTGGCAGTTGGTGGCCGACAGCCCTGGCATGGGCGCGCAGGAACCCGGTGGTCTACTTTTGATCGAAGAAGGTTGGGATTACGCGATTCTGGCCGAGTTGGCGCGGCGGGGTCATCAATTAGTGCCTGTCGATGGCTTTGGTCGCGTGAGCTTTGGCGGCGGCCAGGTGATCACGCGCAACCCGGCAACAGGTGTAATTACGGGCGGCAGCGAACCGCGCAAGGATGGCGCGGCGGTTGGCTGGTAGGACTAGAATTTCATGTTACGCAAGGTAGGGGCATGAGGGGGGGTGGCGGATAAAACTTACGTTTTTCCCGTAATTTTCTTCGCCACCCCCTGCGTGCCCGTCTTGATCTAGATCAGTGGGCAAGGACGGGCACGCGGTCGGCAGCGGATCAAGTCACGGGTCTTTACCAAAGGTTGAGCCGCTGCCCACCTCATGACCCTACGCAGCTTGTCATTACTCCTGCGTAACATGAGCTAGAATTTCAAAATTCTATGCCGTTAGCTTACAGCGTGTACCGTTAAAGTGTAATATGATTGTAAGTCTCTAATTGCTAATTCTGGTATAAACTGATGGTTGATAGCTACCTGCAAAGGCGTCGCCATAGGGCTATTCTGGAAGATAAATTAATCGTAACGATTCACCCCGCCCCTGCTACTACCCATTACCCACATCTTTGGGTAGCAGGGAGGGGGAGCGTGCCGGGAACGGCCCAAAAACAGAGCGTAGTGCCGTCAGGCCGCTGGGCCGTCCCCGGCACGCCTTGCCTACTGCCACCTTGTGGGTAAAGGGTAGCCCTGATAAGGGAGGGAACCGTGACCGGGTACCCTTTGGGTGCAGCCTCCCCCAATCTGGGGGAGGCTGGGTGGGGATGACCTGAATAGTTACAATCAATCTATATGGACGATCGGTGAGCAGGGCTGGGACAGTGCATTCTAGCGCATCCGGGTCCGCAAAGCTGATCGTCCATATTCGGCATATAGAGACAAAGGAGCTCGATGCAATGTTGCAAATGCTAGACTCGCTACAGATGCAAAACGGTCATCATGTGCAATCAATCGGCACTGACAATGCAACGCAGCGGCTGGAACAATTCGTGATCAAAATGCGCCAGGCCGATCTGCCTGAACTGATGATTCAGGTGTTCAGCCACTACTATGAACAGTTGGTGCAAGGAGAAACAGGCTATATCGCGGCCTCTGAGGCACAACCTGTGCTGGCGCTGCCATACTTTGTCGGGCTGACCCAAACGCACTATGCGGCCGGGCAAGCTGTTTTGGATAAAACAGTCGTACTCAAGCTAAATGGCGGGTTGGGCACTGGTATGGGTATCCAAGGTGCCAAATCCTTGCTGCCAGCCAAAGGGCCGTGGAGTTTTCTCGATATGATCGTGCAACAGACCTTGCATTTGCGTGAAAGCTATCGCGCCCGCCTGCCTTTGGTCTTGATGAACAGCTTTAGCACCGATCAAGAATCATTGGCCGCATTGGCCGCGTATCCTACCTTTACCCAGGATCTGCCCCTCAGTTTTCTGCAACACAAAGAACCCAAAGTGCTGAAAGAAACCCTGTTGCCGGCAGCATGGCCAGCCGATTCGACCAAAGAGTGGTGTCCACCAGGGCATGGCGATATTTATGCGGCGTTGATGACGAGCGGTATGTTGCCCAAAATGATTGCGGCTGGCTTTGAATATGCCTTTGTCAGCAATTCGGATAATTTGGGGGCCATGCTCGATTTGCGGATTTTGGGCTATATGGTGGAAGCACAGTTGCCATTTCTAATGGAAGTGGCCGATCGCACGCCGGCTGATCGCAAAGGCGGCCATCTGGCGCAACGGGCAGATGGGCAGCTCGTGTTGCGTGAACTGGCGCAATGTCCGCCGGAGGAGATGGATTTATTTCAGGATATTGATCGCTACTGCTACTTTAATACTAACAATTTATGGATTCATCTGCCCACGCTCTATGCCGTGCTACAGGCGCGCGCCGGTGTCTTGGGCTTGCCGCTGATCCGCAATGAAAAGCCTGTAGAACCGACCGATCCCACCTCGCCGCGCGTCTATCAACTAGAGACGGCGATGGGCTCGGCGATTGCTTGCTTTGCGGGTGCACAGGCGATTGTTGTGCCACGCAGCCGCTTTATTCCTGTCAAGAAAAATAGTGACCTATTGCTCTTGTGGTCGGATGTATATGCGGTGAATGCAGCTTTTCATCTGACCATGCATCCGGTGCGTGCGACGCCGGAACTGGGGGGTACACCGCTGATCTTTCTAGATGAACGCTATTATCAACTGATTGATGATATGCGGGCGCGTTTTCCACATGGCGCACCTTCGCTATTGGCGTGTACCGAATTGCGCGTCGAGGGCAATGTCTATTTTGGCTGCAATGTGACACTAAAAGGCAAAGTACATATTGTCAACGATAGCCAAGAACCGTTTTGGATCGAAGACGGGGCTTGCCTGGCCGACCAAGTGGTGCAAAGCGAGTAAGGAGGCTATCCTTCGAGAAAGAGGCGCGACTATTTCTGATGACAGAACAATCGTCGCCTCTTCCTCGAAGGATTTATAGGGGTTTGTTTTTAGGTTGGGTGGGCAGATCACGCGCCGGTTTGCTGCGATTGTTTCGCAAGCTGGGCGTCCACGTAGGCTTTGAGAACGGCGTTCATGCGGGTTTGATAGCCCCGGCCCTGTTGCTTGAAATAAGCGACCACATAGGCGTCATAGGCCGCATATATCCGTTGCTTCTTGTTCGGTTGCGTGATGATGGCATTTTCAATCCATTCATCGTTGATTCCCGCCACTTCCGGGTCGAATGCATTGGCGGCGTCGATTTCCTCATCGGAGGGGATGGTGCCGTTCCAGTTGGTTTTGCTCGGCATCACCCGTAGCTGCTTGCTGGTATAGCTAACGATTTTGCTCATAGTATATTCTGCTTTCCTTACGTTTTGCATAGCGCAGAGAAATGGGCCGGATAACCTCGCCATATACATAGTCAAATCTTACTGCCTAACTAACGGCAAATAGAAGCGATTGGCGACGATAAAGGGTGTTATCGGCTCGCCTTCGGGAGAAAGTGATGTGGGTGAGATTTCGACGAAAAGCGCCGTCGGCGCGCCCCAATTCCCTGCTGCATCCTGCCCCTCGACCAAGATAAGGCGTTTTTCTATCCCCCAACCGCTGATATCGATCACTCCTGTAAGGCTTTCAATGGATGTATCCAACAGGCCGTCGGTGGCGGTCATGGTGTAGCGCTGCGTTGTGGTGATCCATGAGGGTGCATCAATGCTCAGGCGCGCCGCCGAGATCACCTGGCTAGGCTCGATGCCCCAACCGTTGCTGTCGTAGCGGGTGTCGTTAGCCGTTGCCTGGATCGCCAGCGCCGGTCCTGTGAGTGTGGATGTGATGCTGGCCGTTACCTGTATAGTTTCCGGGCCGGCCGGTGTCTGATAGGGGCGGCGTGCAGCTTTGGCGGCATAGCGCAGGGCCACGAGATTTTGATCGACCAGGTTTTCCTCGAAATAGGTACACTGTTCAAAAAAACTCGTACCCAGCTCAAAGGTATAGGCCGCTACGCCTAATTCGCCATACGCCCAATCATCGGTACTGCCGTCGGTCTGGTAGATACAGCCAGGCTCGCCGGCTTGGCAGATTTCTGCGCCATTAAAGTAGCCAAATTTGCGCCCCAATGTCTCCAACGCCGTATGGTTAGGGCTGGGTGTCGAGCGCCAGCCCCAGGGAAATAGCACCAATTGACCATAGCTGTGGAGTGAAATCATCAGGCCAGTGGCATCGGCGGCCACGGCAGCCGTATCTTCGGGACCCCGTTGATCGGGAAAGAGGGCGGTCATATAGGTTTCTAGCGCTTGCGTTTCCGGTTCCGAAGCGGGTGTGGTGCCGCGGTAGGTGTCAAAGCAGCCTTGATTGGTTGAACAGCCCGACCCTTCACAGCCGTTCCATTTAAAGCTGCTATTGCGATTCAGGTCAACGCCATAGTAGGAGAAAAAAGGATTTTCGTTGGGGCAACTGTCGCGGTTGGTGTTTTTGCGCCAAAGTACGTTGCCTTCGGCGCGTACACGGCCATCGGGATTGGCCTGCGGCACAATATGAATTTCAGTGTAATCCAACAGCCAGGTAATATCGGCATCTATGCCATAGTTGTTGATCAAATGCTCGGCAAAGCGGGTAGCCAATTCTGCGGTCGCATATTCGCGCGCATGAATGGCCGCCATGAGGAAAAAGACTGGCTTTTCAATCTGTATGGCTTGATTGGTGAGCACCAAGGCGTGCAGATCAAAGCCGGGGTCGCTGGCGGCTGTGGCTTTATCCCAACTGTCACCAATATCTACCCAACGGGCCAACGTGGGATAGGTGGTGGCCAAGATTCCGAGATCGCTATAGGTTTCTGTTAGTGTGCGATAGCAAGGAAAACCGGGAATGCCAGCTTGGGGCGTGCTGGCGAGGACAGGATATAGATAAAGTTGTGCGGTTCTTTGCTCGTCAAGCTCGACGCGATAGCCCGCGGCGCGCAACTCGGTAAGCTCAGACGTGGAGAGGAGGGCAACAAAGTAGCGACTTTGTATCGCGCTGCTATGATGCACATGCCACACATCGTAAGTGGCCGCCATGCGATTGAGATCGGCTTGATCTGTAAAGTAGACGCGCGCCACCCCTGCTTCTTCTGCGACTCCTATGGAAGACGGCGAAGGGTTACTTTGCGCTGCCAACGGCAGCAAGGGCGTGGGCGTTTGGGCCACCAGTTGGTTAGGCGTGCCCAGCGTTGCCATGAGGACAAATAGCAGACAATACAAAATCTGCGCATAGTTGCGCGGTAAGCATAAAAATGTTTTGGTCATGGGTAGCACTATACCTGAGTAAGATAGGTCATTAACAGGATTTATCTATATGTTTGCTACAGGATCATCGTGATATGTCAAAGCTCGGCCAGATCTTCGGGCGTGATAATTTGCAAATCTTGGACAAAGCGAAAGCTACGCACCTTGCGCGTCAGCAGCGGCACTTGGCTGGCAATGCAGATGCCTGCGACAAAAGCATCATTCAGCCCAATTTGTGTCTCTTGTTCGCGGTGTTCTTTGATAATGCGTGCGGTGTGACGCGCTGCATCGTCATCTAGCGCTAACGTATTGACTGCGACATAGACTTGATAGAGTAGTTGTGTCTGGCGGGTGGTAAGTGTGCTGACTGATTCCAACTCGAAGAGGGTGACAGCGGTAATGTAGGCATCAAAACGTAACACAGCATTGATGAATGCTGTAGGACGCCCCTGTAAATATTCGATGACGATATCCGTATCTATACAGATTCTGGAATCTGCCATGCACTCCATAGCTCCTGGCGTAGTTTTTGGAACGCTTCTACATCTTGTGTAGACCAACTACCGGCCATGGCTTCAAGCCCTAGGCGCATACGCTCGATCTCATCGGGCAAGCGTACCATCGGGGCGAGCTTGATTTTGCTGCGAATTAACACGTGCAGCGTATCACCTGGCCGAAAACCCAACTGTTGCTCAAGCGTATCCTTCGAGATCACAAGATCAGTACCATTATACTTTATTTCAAACACGGACTTCTTCTCCTCGTCTTGCTTGGGTACAAGCCAGATTGGGGAAACGCGCCGCATACGGCTATGACGATTCCCAGAAAATCGGATGCACCCGCTTGCTTACACTGGTAGGACTAGGAAAACAGGGCTGCTCAGGCAGACAATGGGTGAGGGCGACTTTGCTTGAAATCGAGCTTGCTCCACACATTTGCCCGGTGAGCAAAACGGTCTACGTTGCGTGCTGGATTGGCTTTCATATTACAGGCTCAACTATACTGCTTCGCGTGCTCCCCGTCAAGTATGAAAAAACGTATGGGTGCATTTCAATTTGAGGGTAAATTGTAACGATTCAGGCACCCCCTCCCAACCTCCCCTTCTCAGGCTACCCTTTACCTATATCTTTGGGTGCCAGGGAGGGCGTGCCGGGGACGGCCCAAAAACATAGGGTAGGTGGCATCAAGCCGCTGGGCCGTCCCCGGCACGTCTTGCCTACTGCCAACTTGTGGGTAAAGGGTAGCAGGTTGGGAGGGGGTGCCTGAATCGTACGACAAGGTTAAATTTCATCACCTGCTGCGCTGCATTCATGCAGCGCCTGGGATAGCAAACGTGTTTAAACACGTTTCCCGTCGCAGGTGTTGAATTCATTCAACACGAAGTTAACGTTGGCGTAATCGTTACAAAATTTCTATGATAGTGTGCATACTAATCCTATGCTAACGTGCTTCGCCATCTCTGTCAAGCTGTATATGCCTCCATACCTCCCCGCCCAATCTTTTGTTTCTGCCACGTCTGTTAGATAATAATGCGTGCAGCAGTTTTCAACCACACAAATACCACCCATTATTATTTTGTGGGATGCATGCTTTCCCATGATTTTATCAACAATTTATACTCTGCAGCAGCACATAAGTACATTTTTTTACTCGTGCAAAAAATGTGCCTTTGTGGTGCTGCTCAGTATAATCAACGTGCCATCAGGAGTTTTTCATGCGTATCCAGCAATCAATTTGTTATCCCCTCTTTATGCCCAAAGAAATGCAGTTGGAAGCGTTAGTCCAAACCGCGGCTGAGATTGGCTATGCCGCAATTGAACTTTGGTCGCGCCCAGCCGATTTTGAAGCGATCATAGCTCTGGCCAAGCGCTATGGATTGGCGGTCGCCAGCATGTCTGGTCACATGTCCTTGCCCGATGGGTTGAATAAACGCAGCAATCATGATCGCATTGAAGCCGAACTGAAAACCTCGATCGAGATCGCGGCGCGCCATGGTATCCCTGGCGTGATCTGTTTTAGCGGCAATCGCCAGCCGCACATGAGTGAAATCGCGGCGATTGAAGCCGTGGCCGATGGGTTGCGCCGCATTGCGCCCTATGCCAAAAAAATGGGGGTCAACCTCAATCTCGAATTACTCAATTCCAAGGTTGATCACCCCGGATACCAGTGTGATCATACGGCATGGGGCGTGGCTGTGTGTGAACGGGTGAATAGCCCACGCGTTAAATTGCTCTATGACATCTACCACATGGCAATTATGGAAGGCGACATCATCCGCAATTTGCGCGAGAATATTAAATGGATCGGCCATTTTCACACAGCCGGCAATCCAGGGCGCAACGATCTGGATGATACGCAAGAACTGAATTACGCCGGCATCTGTCGTGCGATTGCCGCCACTGGCTACGATCTCTATGTGGGTCATGAATTTCGGCCCAAGGGCGACCCGCTTGCGTCTTTGAAACAGACCTTTGCGATCTGTAACCAAGCCGGTTAATTTCAACCGCTGAATAACCAGCAAGGTGCAGTGTATACCGGTATAAAGAGCGCTTACTCGCGTATACGTGGGTAAGCGCTCTTGTATTTTGCTGGTTGGGCCATTGCTGCTGGAAAAAGGGGTGCTTGTTGATGGAAAGCTTACGAAAAGTAAGACTATTCGGTCATTCGCTGTACGTTAGCTACCACCAAAGCACTATTACAATTAAATGGAATTATGGTAACTTGATATGAGCGTAAGGTTTTCTTCAGAACTCAGTTTTACGCATCTATCACCTATCTGCAGAAAGAGTTGCCACATGCACAAAAATGATTCTACATCCAGTAAAAACTTCATATTGAGGCGGCTATGGCAGCAGCCTACCGTAAAGCAGTTCATCCTTGCACCGCTAGCAATCATCGCACTCTTTTATAGTTTGAGTTTATTTGGGGCAAGCATCGGGGCACAACCTCGTGCTGTCATGGCCGCCAATGGGATCAGCGTCGTAAGCCTGGCAACGGTGCCAACCGTGCCAACAGTGCCAACGCTACCTGCCACGGAAACGGCCACGGCGACAACAACCCCACCTACGGCGACGGCGACACCCACCGATACAACAACCCCACCTACGGCGACGGCGACACCCACCGACACAACAACAACGCCTACGGCGACGGCGACACCCACCAACACATCAACAACGCCTACGGCCACGGCGACACCCACCAATACATCAACAACGCCTACGGCCACGGCGACACCCACCAATACGCCAATTGTTGGCATTAAGCAATATTACATTAGCAGCGCTAGTAATGGGAAAGTAGACAATCTATACTTCAGTGATGAGGATATTCTGCTCTACGATATTGCTACCGATACATGGACAATGGTCTTTGATGGCTCGGATGTGAAAGTGGGTCGGACGGACTTGGATGCCTTCTTCATCAATGATGACGGGTCAATTCTCATGAGTTTTGTCCATCCCATCAATTTCCCGGCACCTTTGGGGAAGGTGGATGATTCTGATATCGTTCGGTTCATCCCCACCCAACTTGGCGGGACGACCGCGGGCACCTTCGAGCTTTACTTTGACGGCTCGGATGTCGGGCTAGCCACCGGGAATGAAGACATTGACACCTTTGGCTTTGCCCCCGATGGTCGGTTGCTCATTAGCACCTATGGCAGAGTGAATGTACCGGGCGTTAGTGGCCGCGATGAAGATTTATTAATCTTTACGGCCACAAGTTTTGGTGATAATACGCAGGGCACATGGGCGCTTTATTTCGACGGCTCAGATGTCGATTTGACCCAAGGTAGTGAAGATGTGAATGCGCTCTTTGTGCATGCACCGACTGGTGATCTGTACTTGGTTGCCAGAGCTAATTACACAGCGGTGAGCAATAACAGCGTCAGCGGTGATTACAACGATATCTTCCGCTGCACACCCCAATCCTTGGGTGATACGACCGTCTGTACCTTCGCCAATATTTTCAATGGCGATGCCGTCCGTTTCTTCAAACGTATTGATGCCTTTATGGTCATTTTTGGTCCGATTACGGCAAACAATGTGACTACTGTACAGAGCGCCGATCTGTTCAATGATGATCTGCCGCAGTATGAAGTAGATACCGATGATCTAGACTTTACCGATGATGATGTGGATGAGTTTGATGCTGCCCAGGAAGCGGATAACACCCAACTCTTGCTGCCCATCATTAACAATGCTGTCATCGCTCGCGATACGTCTTTGCCACTGCCCTGAGCGTACGATAAGTAAACTGCTTGTCTATCAGTAATCCACAACCCTCGGGGTCCTCCCGAGGGTTGTTTTTATTGGTATGGGCAAAGCGTACAACTTTTCCTAGCCAAACATTGCATTACTCTCGATTGTACAGGGCTATAAGTTGCACTATAATGGTCTAAACTTGTTCTTGTACATAGCCTACCAATTTTTTGAACATAATTCAATGGCGACTCTTTTTCCGAAATATTTGTATGTACAGGGGCAAAATCAATTCAAAACAGCAGAAGGAGACAGTGGATGTCATCGGTTGAATTAGCAGTCAATGGGGGTATTCCCGCCAAACAGCAGCCCGATCCCCCCATGTACCCCGGCGGCATGATGATCGGGGTAGAGGAAGAAGCGGCTGTGCTCGAAGTGCTGCGCAGCAAACGCCTTTTTCGCTACCACGGCGCAACCCCCGGCCCATCCAAAGTCCAGGCCCTCGAAGAAGCCTTTGCCGCCAATAAAGGCGTCACTTATGCCGTTGCTGTGACCTCGGGCACAGCCGCGCTCATCACCGGCCTCCAGAGCCTGGGCGTGGGGCCAGGGGATGAAGTGATTGTGCCCGCCTATACGTGGATCGCTTCGGCTGCGGCTGTCCTGGCCGTGGGTGCTGTGCCGATTGTCTGCGAGGTGGATGAAACACTGCTGATGGATCCTGCCGATGTGCGCACAAAAATTACGCCCTATACCAAAGCGCTGATGCCGGTCCACATGCGCGGCGCGCCGGTGCGTATGGACCAAATCATGGCGATTGCACAGGAATACGGACTAAAGGTGATTGAAGATTGCGCCCAAGCCAATGGCACTAGTTATCAAGGCCGCCTCTGTGGCACATGGGGGGATGTCGGCTGCTTTAGCCTGCAATTTAATAAAATCATTACTTCGGGCGAAGGTGGTATGGTTGTCACCAATGATGAGACGATTTGGAAACGTGCCGTCATGGCCCACGATGTGATCGGCGCATTGCAGCGTGGCTTTGCTGTGGATGAACTGTTGTGTGGCGTTAACTATCGCATGCCCGAAATGTTGGCCGCGGTCTCCTTGGTGCAGTTGCAACGGCTACCCAAGCTATTGGATGATATGCGCGCGCGCCAACAGATGATTCAACGCGGGATGGCCGAGATCGCCCAACGCAAAGGCATCGCTTTCCGTGCCAGCGCTGATCCTGCTGGCGATGCGGGCATCTGCTCGATCTTCTTTATGGACAGCCCGACCAAGGCAGCGGAAACGGTGAAGGCGCTACGTGCTGAGAATATTGGTGCCAGCCTACTCTATCAGCGCGACAAAATCGACTATCATGTCTATGCCCACTGGGTGCCCATTATGCAACAGCGCGCTTGGGCGACCGGTGGTAGCCCTTGGCAATGGGCCAAGCGCGAAATTAGCTATGATCATGACATGTGCCCACGCAGCCTGGATCTGCTTGGCCGCGCCGTGCATCTGGATTGCAGCCCACTACTCACCAATGAAGATATGGAAGAGACGATCGAAGGCTTGAATAAAGTATTGGATGCGCTTGGCTAAGGCTAATCCAAAAAAATCAGTAGACGTACGGGCATGCGGTGTGGCGGGGGAAATTTTCGGTTGTGCCGTGACTTTCATCCGCCATACCGCGTGCCCTATTGAGGCAGCGGTTTTTACACCTGGGCGCGTTCCCGGATGAAGCGTTACTGATTAACGAGCAATCACGGGCAAGAAGACCAAGCGAGTGGGCGTGCCCAAGGCATATTCCCCGGTTTGGCTAATTGTCACCACGAGCCGATTTTCCGCCAGCGCATGTTCGATCAGCGTAATACCCTGTGCCGACCATGGCCCGTCGGCGGTTTGGCGCGTGAAAAGCGCTAAGGCTGCACCGTCAATGGCGCTGATGTCCACGGCTGTATAGCGAATGGTCAGCGTCATCGGTTGGTTGAATGTCAACTGATCCAGGGGTAGACCGTTGCGACTGGCGCTGAGCGCAAAGGCCAAGCCACCGATGTGGATTGTGCTGGGCTGGATTTCGGTTGCTTCTAGCACACCATAGTGGATCACGGTCTCGCTGTCCACGCTTCCGGCTGGAATCGCTAGCGTGAGCGTTGCGCCAGTGGCATGGGTGATTGTCAACGTTGTGGGTTGATCCGGGAAAAGTATGGCGCTGGTTGTTCCATCGGTCACGGGCGTTTCGGTGCCCACAGGTGTTGTTGTGTCTACTGGCGTGCTGAGTGAAGCGCCAATGGTTTGCTCCATCCACGGCACGTAATTCGCAACGCGCGTGTAGACGCCATAAAAATTGGCCCGCGCACAGCCATAACCAAAGCTCACAATACCCGCTAATTTCCACCCCGCATCAGTCGTTGGCACCACGAGTGGGCCACCGCTATCACCCTGGCAGGCATCTTTCCCACCTTCGGCATAGCCCGCACAGAGCATGTTACCAGTCAGCCCCCCATAGGTAAGGCTACATTCCGCGTTTGTGACAATCGGCGTTGTCACTTCCATGAGCTCGGTCGCAATCGCGCCGCCTTCACGCGTAGCACCCCACCCAGTGACCACGGCTTGCGCATCCGCTGCCACCAGTGAATCATCTGTCGGCGTGACGACGGGCAGAACGATGCCCACCCCAGTGCCCAGGGTAGCTGGGGTCGCTAAACGCAGCAACGCAATGTCATTGTCGTTATTCTGCGCATTATAATCTGGATGTGGAATCACTTCGAAAATATTGATGGCTTGTTCGGTGCCATCGACCTTGGTGCGATCATGTTCGCCCAAGGTGACCCGGATTTGATCGGGCGCGTAGACATCGCCATTATGCATCACACAGTGGGCGGCTGTCACCACCCACTCCTGTTGAATCAACGTTCCGCCACACATGTATGGGCCAGCGCGCACATAGGCTTGCCAGGGCCACTCACCTGGTTCCGCTGGCTGCCCGCCGACGATTTGTATGGCGCGCCCGCCATTGTCTAGGGGCGTGTCGGCATCGGTAACCGTATCCGCGCCTTGTGCCGTATGCGTAACGCCGAAGAGACCGAACAGTACGATCGCCAAGAGGGCGGCATAGGATGCAACTGATCGGCGATTTTTGAATGGCACCGGCAATGAGATGAACTTTGCACAAGTAAGAAGAAATTGGCTAGCGTGCTGATCCCATTGATTGCGTAAATTCATCATCATCCTCTACCTAACGAGTACTTACTTTGCAGTGGCGGTTCATGCCATCTGTGTCGCATCCGTTCTGCTTATGCGTTCTGTTTATGATTATGCCAGCCAATTTCGTGATCGAACCTTTCAAGTTAATATCGAAACAAAAGGGGTTTTTGCAGCTTCTTTGACAGCTATTGTAAGGATATAGTGTGGGGTATCGCGTGGGGTGTAGCGGGTCTCTTGGCGTGCAGCGATGCTGGACGCGCAGCAACCGCGCCATCATATACTGAGCAGCGCCATAAAGCACCATTTTTCACACGCATAAACATGTACTTATGCGCTTGCAAAGAAATAAGTATCCAGCGCTTGCCAAACAAAATCATGCGTAGGGGCGGCCGCGCGGCCGCCCCGCGTTTGGCTCGCTGCGAACGGGCGGCGGCAAGCCGCCCCTACTGGATACTTTATTCTTTGCAATGGCCTTATGTGCTGCTGCGGCGTGTAAAAGCGTGGCGGAGGAACGAGGTTTAGAAACTCGCTTGCTGCGCGGCTTGTTGGACTTCAGCCAGACGCCGTTCTAGGTAGGCGCGTTCAATTTGATTTTCCACGCGCTGGATGGCGGCTCGATAGGCCGTTGCCGCGTCTTGCCAAAGGTGGGCGCGCCGCAACAAATCGGCGCGCGCGGCATGAAACAGATGATAGTCGTCCAACCCGCCATCACTGCCCAGTCGATCAATCAGGGCAAGGCCATACGCTGCCCCTTCGACCATGGCAAGCGCCACAGCCTGATTGAGCGCCACAACCGACGAAGCTTGGTAACGCGCCAGTGCGCCATAGAGCGCGGCAATTTGCGGCCAATCAGTGGCGGCTGGGGTGGTCGCCTGGCTATGCAGCGCACTGATCGCTGCCTGGATTTGGTAGGGCCCCGGCTGGTGCAACAACAGCGCCCGGTCGAGAATCGCAACCCCCTCGGCGATTTCAACCGTATGCCACAGCGTGCGATCTTGTTCTTCCAAGGTCATCAACGCACCCTGCGCGTCTAGACGCGCATCCCGCCGGGCATGGTGTAGCAGCATCAGGGCCAGCAACCCCAGCACTTCTGCCGTTGCGGCAGGGGGTGGTGGCAAGAGCATGACCAGCAGGCGCGTCAAGCGGATCGCTTCGTTGCACAGATCATGCCGGACCAAGGCATCCCCTGCCGAGGCAGCATAGCCTTCATTAAAAATAAGGTAGAGGGTGGTCAGGACGGCATCCACGCGTTCTGCCATCAGTGCGCGTGGTGGCGCGCCAAAGGGAATGCCAGCCTCGCGAATTTTGCGTTTGGCGCGCACCAACCGTTGCGCCATCGTCGGCACGGGGGTCAAAAAGGCATGGGCAATTTCTTCGGTGGTGAGGCCGCCCAGGGTGCGCAGCGTTAAGGCAATTTGCGCGTCAAAGGCCAGCGATGGATGACAACAGGTAAAGATGAGCTCGAGTTGTTCATCCCTGTATTCCGTCGGCTCATCCTCCTGCGCCTGGGTGGCCAGAAGCTGAGGATAGGCGGCTTGATGCGCTGCAAGTTTACGCGGCAAGGTCTGCTGACGGCGTAGACGATCTATCAGCTTGTTGCGCGCTGTGGTTGTGATCCACGCCGCGGGGTTATCGGGGATGCCTTCCTGGGGCCAGCGTTCTAGGGCAACCACAAAGGCATCCTGCATGGCTTCTTCCGCCAACTCAAAATCGTGGCACGTACTGATCAACGTTGCCAGCACGCGCCCCGACGACGCCCGAAAAGTCTGTTCTACTGTGGTTAGAATATCTTCTGGCCGCATAGCGTGTGAATCGATTACCCATAATCAGTGACAAACGACGAATGATCACTGACTAGTGACAAATGACAAAAAAACTAACAAATTTATGTCTGATCGTCTGCGTCTTTGTGATCCTCGGCAACCGCTTCTTCGAGCGTAGCCACTGTCTCCTTTTCGGTGGACACATCCTCGCCCGCTGCGCCCATGTGAATTTTGACCAGCTTATATTGTTTGCCATCCGCCACGGAAATAACGGTTTTGATATCCAATTCTCTGGGAATCAGGCCGAAATCTTGCAACGTCCAGATGGTGGTGATGCGCCCACTGAGATTGGGCCATTGATCTTTGGCCCACAGGTAACGCTGGCGACTGAATTGCCAGATCTGTTCTGGCAAGCGTTGCGTTTCAAAGGCTTGATATTCGGCCCAAATCTCATCATGCGGTGTTTGTGGGAAAAGAATGTCGAGCATTACCTGTTGTACGATGCGCACATCGCGCCCATGTTCGGGCGACACCCAATTGAGATGGTAGTTATGAATAAACATAAAAATCCCAAAATGGGAATAGTCTTCAATGCGGCGCGCAATTTGGGCGCGCTGTTGATAGGCCGTTTGGTAGGTCTTTTCTAGGGCCAGATTGGGCTCTTCGATGCGTGCATGTTCTTCGTGGTGGCCATGATGATGAAAGAGATCGTGGTTAATGTTATACAGATAGCAGACCAATTTGTGGATGCGGACAGTATCCACATTGAACTTGGTGAGCGCACCGGTTTCGATCAACTGTTCCAACGCGGCGACCACCCCGCGTTGGCGCGCCTCATCATGGGCGCGCTGCACACCCATCTCGTAGGTCGCTTTGCGGGTGCCGGGTGGAAAAGCCGGCGGGGCAACCTCTTTGGCTTTGCGTCTAAGGTTGCCATTGGCGGTATAGATCTGGAACAGTGTAATCGCCGTGCCAGCAATCATGATGGCAACCAATGCATCGGTCTTTTGTGTGATCAAGATCAACATCATAATATAGCTGGCGATCATGCCGCGCAAACCAGCAAAGCGCAGCGATTTTGCTTCTGTTGAACCAGGTACAATGCCCCGTTCATGGAGGGCATCATCGCGCACAAAAAAGACGGTTGTGCTGGTGATCACAAAAGCGCTGACAAAGCCAAAGGCATAGTAGGCTTCGACGATGACCACCTCGCGAATAATCGGAATCAGGATCGCCGAGATGGCCCAGATGACGACAATGCCGATGCGGTCGTCGGCAAAGATGCTCGGTAGCCGGCCCAACCGGGCTGAATTGGCGGCCACCGCTGCACCCCCGATATAGCCACCCCCCTGCGCCAGCAATAAGATGAACGCCAGCAAGACGCCGGCGATCAAAAGAAAACTTTCGCCAAAGCTGTTACTAGTGGCGTTGTTCAAAAGGCGCGCAATGGTAATGTCGTAGGCCACGCGGTCGATATAGGCTTCACGCGGCAAATTGGCTAAATCGGTTGGCGTATGCGGCGTTGTACCCAGCAGTTCCTGCGTGCCCGTTCGGGCCGGTAGCTCGTCATAGAGCTTGGTTGCTGACGCCCGATCATTTTCGGTGACAATTACATCCCCGGGCGTAATGCCCTGGCCGAACGATTGGGCGGCCATAATCTCATACTCAATCAACAGCGTGCTGTAGCCTTCTGTGGCCGGAATATTCCACTGTTTGGCTGCATAAAGCTGAACGACACCCGTACCAATCAAAAAGACCGCGGCTAATGTCAACGCGGTGTTGATCACTTTCCATTTGGGTAATGCCGCATGTTTGCCGCTGGCCGGAATCACTTCATAGCCGGAAAAGCCCAACATCGCGCTGGACATCGATTTTAGAAACAATTGAAAAAAGAGCATCATGCTGAGGCCAGAGACATCGCTCTCTGCCCGAACGACGTGTTCGACTACGCCACTGGCTTCTAAGCGGTTGACAATGCCTTCTGTCAAAAAAGCCCAATTGGGATTGGCCGCGGAACTGACCCCCACCATGCTCAGGGCCGCCAGGGTGAAGAGCGTGAAGGCACCACCACCGATCAAAAAGAGCGGGACTGCGCGTTTGGGGCCCACGGCAACGAGAACCGCCATAATGAAGAAAGCAAAAAATTCTGCCAGTAAGATACGATAGGCGGCCAGCTCGGGGTAGATGAGCATAATGCCATCGGCGGCGGAGATGGAACTGATGATAATCGTGAGAATCGCATCCAGAAAAAAGAGACTGGTGCCGATCCAAGAGAGCCAACGTAAGCGGGGTGGGCCAATTGCTTCAACTAATGGCCCACTGCCGCCGGCATTGGGCCGCAGATAGGAACCGGCTTTGTAGGCGGGGACGATGCCCAACAAGAGCAGGACCGAGAGTGCAATAAAGGCCCAGATCGCGATGGTGTGATAACCACCTGCCCCATGAATGGCTAATAGGGTCTGATAGGCGGCCACGCTAAAGGCATCGGCAGCAATTTCAAAAATCAGGGCTAGCACACCGAGGCCACTGCCGCCTAGCAATAGTCCTTCAAACATAAGTCGGGGAAGCTGACGTTTGGCGATCTGATCTTCAATCGGATTGATATAACTGCGCAACATGACACGATCCTTGCATATAGACAAACATAACGAACTGCGCTAGTTGCTGGAATTGATGGCGATAATTGTAATCAAAGCTACAAATATTCGACCGATTTCTAGCAAAACCAGCAGATATTTAACCACAGTCTGGGCAAATTGCCATAAAGTGATGAGGCTGATCTGTACAAAGTGCGACCAAGGGTCGTGTAGTCGTGTAGTCGTGTAGTCGTGTAGTCGTGTAGTTTCGGTTAAGGTCGTGTGGTCAAGCGGCAGTAGGTGCCACCACGCGAAAACCCAGGCTGCGCCCACGGTTGGTAGGCAGATCACGGTCGCGATAGGTGCAACTGGTGAAGATATGATTCAGATAATAGGCCCCGCCGCGCAAAACGCGATAGACGGTTGCTGGCGCGCTGATCTCCTCGCGTTCATCCGGTTGATAGGGGTAACGAAACGTTGGATGCCAGGCATCGGTGCCCCACAAACTGCTTGTCCACTCGTATACATTGCCAGCCATGTCGCAACAGCCATAGGGGCTGATGCTGGCCGCAAAGATGCCCACGCTGCTGGTTGTGCCCACGCCCGCGCCATAGTTATTGTGGCGTGTCACATGCAACTCATCGCCCCAGGGGAAAAGGGTTCCCTGGTTGCCAATCGCCGCTTTTTCCCACTCGGCCTCGGTGGGCAGGCGAAAGGTGCGTCCTTCGGCCTGGCTGCGCCATTGGCAATAGGTGCAAGCATCATACCAACTGACAAAGACCACGGGATGGTTGCGCAATTCGGGCGGCGGCGTTGATCCGCGCCAATGTTCAGGGGGTGCATGGCGGGTTTCTGTGACAAAGCGGGCATATTGGTCATTGGTAATCGGATAGCGGCTGATCTGAAAAGGTGCGGTGGTTACTGTGTGTTGCGGTGTCGCGGCCTGTAAAAAGGTCGTGACATCACTTGCTTCAATGCCAAGGTTAAGCAAGGGTGGCGTACCCAATTCGCCAATCAGCGCTACCTGGGTAGGGGTGTTGCCCATACGAAAGGTGCCCGCCGGTACGGTGGTCAATTCGTCAAATGCCCGCGGATCGCCCAAGATGCTCAGCACAACACCGGCTTCGGCACGCAAGCGTGGCTCCAATAAGTCATGGCTGACCAGCGTCGTCAACCGGGCACGCAGCCGTTCGATGAGCGCACGGCCTTGCTGCAATGGTTCTGTACGCGTCACGCCGACCTCTATTAACGCTTTGCCCGCCAACCAAATCTTTTGCCAGGCCAACTCATCCGTGAGCGGCGGTGCTTGATCGGGACAAAGCTCGCCGATCAGCAACAACGGTCGTTCAATCGCATCTGTACAATGCACCAGATAACCAATCGCCAGCAGGATCACCTCGTGCCACGTCTGATGTTTTTCGGCCAATGCTTGCGCTTGCTGCACAAAGTCGCGCTGGGTGCTCAAATGACAAGCCGCCAGATATTCTTGAAAGGTGCGGTGGGGAAAGCCAAAGAGTTTCGGGCTTTTTTCGATCAGCAGACCGGCGCGCAACTGAATGATCTGCACGAGTCGCTCGGCCCAATCCAAACTGCGATTGGGGTGTAGCTCGCGCAGCGTTGCCAGCAGTTCGCTTTCTGTAATATCTGCCGTAAGATCGCGATCTGCCCCACCGTGTACGCGCCCATGAATGTGAAAGGCTAATTCCCACGACGTCTGCTTGATGATCATGTCTGTCAAGCCGACCGAGCGCAACAGTTGCCGCCAGGTTGTCTCGCTGCCATCGGGGTTCTTTAGTTTGATCGCTTCCCAGCGCCAGAGCAGCAACTCGACCACGGCTTCAAAGAGCAAAGCGCGCGCATCGGGTAATTGCCCTTTGTGGGTGTGGACGAGCGCCATCACCGTGAGCAACAGCGGATTGCGCGCCAGCCGCAGGAGGTCGGGGCGAAAGACTGCCTGCTGTAGCTTATCACTCAGGCTACCGACATCGTTGATCACTTGCATCGTCACCATCAAGCCATACCAATCGCTGATAAAGTGGCGGATCTGGGCGTCGGTCAACGCGGCCAACTCAAAGACGGGCCAGAGTTGATCATCTAGCTGCCAGTGGATTGTGCGGTAACTCAAGACGCGACAGGTGACGAGGATCGGCGTGTCGGGAAAAGCATCGGACAAATCGCTGATCATCTCCTTGATCTGGCGGCGCAGTTGGTCATCATCGGTAATTTCGTCCAAGCCATCCAGTAAGAGCATGGCCTGCCCCCGGCGCAGGCGATCCTTGAGCACAAAGTAAAATTCGTCCAAGATGCGTTGGTGGAGCCAATTCTGCAAATAATCGAGCAGCAGCCGACTGCTGCGCTGCGTAATCTGTTCACGCTGTATCCAAACAGATAATTCGCGTAGTGATATTGGGATGGGTAGAAGAGTCTGCCATGCTGCTGGCAAGGCGGGCAGATGATGGTGGAGCCAACCAGCATCGGGGTAAAGGTGATGGCTAGCCAGACAATAGGCGAGATAGTTGACAAAGGTGGACTTGCCGCTGCCTGGCGCGCCTAATAAGACCATGCGCGTCGAGCGGATGAACGCCTGTAGCACTGGGAGTGGTTGTGCGCGGCTCTGTTGCACGGCCGCGAGATTCTTATCAATCGCTTCAAATTTGGCTGTGGTGTTCAAATCAATATAGACATCTAGCAGGCCGATGCGCTGATTGGCCGTCAAGGGCGCGCTGCGCACGTCAATGCCCATGCCCTGGATGGGCAAATATTCATATTGATGAATCAGGCGATTGAGGTAACTCGTGCGGTGGATGGCATCGAAGGTGCGTAACTGGCGTGTATCAATTTCCCATTCCAGGCGCGTGCTGGTCGCAACCGGCGCTTGCAACTCGACTTTCTGTTGTCCAAAGATCAAGGAATGCTCTTCACTGTTCAGTGGACGTTGATCGGCCAGGGCTAACCATTCATTGGCTTCCTCTACATTTGCAATGCAACCCAAGTGAACCAGACCATAGATCAAGGCGAGATGCCGGCTGCGCGGGCGCGGACAGCGGTGGCCCTGTTCAAAGCGGCTAAGTTCATAATTTTGTAAGGTGATGTTGTCACCCAGGGGGGAGGCCGAGTCCGAAAGTTCGAGGGGTAAACGGATGAAGGAAAATGCATCGGCTAATTCGCCTTGGCGATAGCCACCACGTTGGCGAAAGATCAGCAGCTTTTCGCCCCATGCCTGCCGTACGTGTTCTTTCACGAACGCCCCTTTGCCACTTCTGGCAAAAATATGGCAAAATTTTTTGCCATATTTGTCAGTGCTATTGAGAGAAGATCATGTCAGAATACCGAATTATAAATCAGATTGGCATAAAGCCCAACCGCCCCAACGCCTACCGTTGGCTATTGTCCCCCAATCGTGTACAAATTGTATCGTTCTCTCTGGCAACATAAAAATTACGCAATTGGGTGTGTGTGGCTGAACGGTCTCGCTAGTACAGTTGGGCGTAGATACCACGGCAGTTAATCAGGCACGTTACTCGTGTACATCATGGTAAAAGTAGGGTACCTTATTTACGCCGGGATCTACTAGTAGAGTGAACATATCATTTGTTATACACAAATGCCCGCCAAACGAGAAAGAGCAAGCTGGTTCAATCTGTACTGGCCTGCACGTTCGCAAGATAGGAGTCTCTATGTGAGCTTGTCAAAGTCTTCCGCACTGGCCTTGTTTTGATCTTCGCAACGCTCATTACCTTATAGATAAAACCCTTAAAAGTTGCATCAATGATCAATGGCTCAGTCGAGAGCCTATGTGCAACTTTTAAATGGTTTGTCCATTAGTATCTCACTTATGCTGTAAATCTTTTCCAAGGAGTGCCTGTGTATGAACATCTTATCGTATAACCATAAACGCTACAAATGGGCTGGCATCACCGGTATTCTGCTACTGTTCCTGACGGGCGCGGTTGTCGCGGTCAACGCCCAAAGCCAGACCTGTCGCGATGTTGGCAATATTACGGTCTGTGGCGATCAATTGAACGAGTTTGATCCCTCGTTCAATGGCGGCGGCTTCCGCCTGCGCGGCAATGTGCGGATTGGCCCCAAGGGCGCGCCCGCCGTTGTCGCAGTTGGGGATAGCGGCAGTATCCTGGATGGCACCGTGCTCCCAGAAAATATCTCCACGGCCTCCTATTTTCATCTCAACCAAGCCGATCCCAACACTGGCACCACCGATTTTATCATCGGTGAAGTGCGTTTCATCAACGACCCTACCGGCCTCGCGCTCTTTAGTACCTTTGCCTTTGACCATCCCCCCGCCGGCGGCGAGGTAACGGCGGGTCGGCTCTTTGTGGATACGGTCAACCGGCGCATCTTTTTGCCGGGGGCCACTGAGGTGCCGATCTTCACCCAACGCGGGGTCAAGCGCAACCAGGCGTATAATCTGAATTTCATCTCGCGCATTGGGGCGCAGACCTTTTACAAGAATGGCGGCAACGTCGATGAATTGACCAAGGTCAACGGCGAGTTTGATCTGACTGCCAAGAAGTTCAAGGCGACTGTGCCGATTGCGCTCAAAATTGGTGACAACGCGGAAAATCCGAATCTCGAAGTGGTCATGCGCGCCGAGTTTAGCGACAACGGTGCCCTCAGCACCGCCACGATTGATGGCTTCAAGTTTGGCTTGGGTGGTCTGATCATGGAAGCGGCCGGCGTAGCGGTCAAAGGTGTTGTCGGCAGCGCACCGGCCGAATTTGAAGCGGCGACTGTAAAAGTGCTCAAGGCCGACAATCCCAACGTGCCGAACCTCGACACGACGGATGCCACGCTAATCTTCCAGTTTACCAAGCTCAAATATAAAACGGGTGAATTCAGCATTGGCGGCGTGGAGGTAGGGGTGAAGGATTGGGAGTTTGGCAGCGCCTTCAAGATGATCAACCAGACGCTGGGCATTGTGACCGAAGCGGGCGTGCAGTCGATCCAGATTAAGTCCACCATGCAATTTGGCAGCGGCAGCGATGCCGACAAATTGCCGGTCGTGCTCAAAATCGGGCGGGCGCAGGATGCAGACGGTCAATTCCGGCCGGTTTTCCAGGCCGGCTTGACCAACTTTAGTCCCAAGCTTGGCTCCATGAAGTTCAAGCTGCAAAACGCCATCTTTGTCGGTGATGGTGCGCAAGATTTCTGGGGGCTCAAGGCGAGCAATGTCGATCTGCAATGGCCACCCCACCTGGGCGGTAAGACAGCCGCCGGTGTGGGTGATTTTCAACTGGGCATTGGAACCAATAAGAATATCAAGTTCAAGCTGGGCAACGGCACCGTGGGGCTGCCCGAATTTGAGAACAATGTCTTCAAGGCCAATTTGCAGGCCACCGTTGGCATCGTGCAAGAGACGATAGTCATGACCGGCACGGGCACCTTTGCGATCAAATTGCCTGGTAACCAGAACAGCGCCGGCGTTGTGGGCAAGGCTATCCTCCGCTACAATCGTGATGTCACCATTGACGATCCAACGGTGGTGGCGGCCAGCCCCAATGCACTTCCCTGCCGCAATCCCCTGGGCAGAGCGATCAACTGTCCCAACCCTGGCAACCCACCACCGCCGCCGCCGACCGGTCTGCAACCGCTAGAGCTGAAAGTGGCTGGCTTTGAGATCAAAGTGGCTGGCTTCAAATTCAACGTCGTCAACCCGCGTGGTCTGGCTGATGGCGGTTTTGCTGTCGATTCCGCGGCGTTGTCGCTGCCCACGGGTTTAAGCGTTCAGAATAACCCCAGCGGCGGCATCCAGGTGCAAGGGTTGGTCGTTGCGGGTAATGGGAACATCTCGATTCAGGGCGGTGGCTTTGAATTACCACCGGTCTCGATCGGTAGTGTGCAACTGGTGGCGCTGCGCGGCAACTTTGTCAAGCTGAGCAACGGCAACTATGAATTCCAGGCTGGCGGCAAATTGCCGCTGCCCGGTGCCGAAACCAACGGCGGCATTACGCTCAATGTCGTCATCCGCACCAACACCACTGGCAACTTTGCCGGCATGGGGGTCAACGTTCAGGTCTTTTCGCCGCCACTGCCGCCGATTCCATTAGGTGGCACCGGCTTTAACCTGACGCGTGTCCAGGGCTCGTTTGACTTGAACAATGGCACCTCGACGATTACGCTTGGCGTCACCGCAGCCAGCCAATTTGGTATCCCACTTGGCGCACTGGGCACCTTGCCCATTGCCACCAGCGACGGCAATATTACGGCCCAATTCAATCCCTTTATGTTCTCGGGCAATGTCTCGCTCAAGGTGCTCATCTTCCAGGTTGCCAATGCCAGCATCAATATTGGCGCTGGCCAGGGCTTTGACGGCGGCCAGGGCATGAATACTAGTGTCAATGTCAATGCCGTGGTCGTCAAAGGCAACTTCCGCGCCCGTGTTGGCAAGGGCGTTGCTGGTGATCCGAACAAGCGTCGCTTTGCCGCCTCGGCCGATTTCGAGTTGGGCATTAGCAAGAACCAGTTTGGGGCTGGCTTGCCGCCAATCAATTTGGGCGGGATTAAGATCGGGCTGGGCGGTGGCGTCTTCCGCGACAACAACTTCAGTCCCGCCCGCGAAACGATTGGCATCAAGGGTACCTATGACGGGATTATTCTTAACTTCGGTGTCTTTATCGATCTGCAAGCCGAAATTGGCGCCGGCGGTTTCTTCAAGGTGCGCAATCTTGAGAAGTATGTGATCATCCCCGCGGCGGTTGTGCGCGCCGCGGCGGCCAGGGGCGAACTGGGCTACAGCAGCCGGCTTCTGAGCGCCGAAGAAGTGCAGGCGTTGGGTCTGGTTGTCGCGGCGGATGCCGATGGTGTGCTGCGCGTGCTGCAAGATGTGATTCCGATTCAACTAGCCGAAACCACCTCGCTGGTGGCCGGCATCACCTATCCCAGCGGCAATCCATCACTGCGCTTGCGCCTGCCCGATGGCACCGAACTCACCCCAGAGACCGTCAACGGCACGACCACTGGCTTCCTGACCGACACCGATGCGACGGGCACCAATGCCTACTTTGTCGTGCGCGGCGCGGCGCCCGGTCAATATCAATTGTTGATTGACAACGCACCGGCTGACTATGAAGACGTTTCCTACACGCTCAATGAGGCACCCACGGTCAACATTACGGGTGTCACCTGTGGCGCGGGGCCGACGTGGCGGGCGTCACTGTGACCTGCGCCAACGCGGTGACTGCAGCTGATGTGGCTAATGTGATGGTGCCAGGTGCCAGCGGTGCGACGGTCACCTGGAGTGCCGCAGATATGGATACGATCACGGCGACGGTCAACGTGGGCTATGTGGTTGACAATGGCAACCCGATCAGTGTTACATTGTCCGATGTGACGATTCTTGCCGAAAATCTGCCCCTGGGCGATGGCACCTACACCGAAAATCTGACCCAGATCGGCTCTGGCAACTATCGCATGGTGATCGTGGCCGATGATGACGAAAATGGCGCGACGATTGCAGTCAGCGATGTAGTAATTACAATCGATGACAAGTCCGCTCCTGCCGTGCCGGTTGATCTGGCTGCCGTGCCACAAGCCGGTGAACTTCTGATCCAGTGGACACAGAACAGCGAGCGCGACCTGGGCGGCTATGAGATTGGCTTTGGCCTCGTCAACGACCCGGCCCAATTTATCTATAGCCGCAATATGGGTCCCAAAGAGATCATGACCGGCACCAACAACATTGTCGATGCCAAGCTCTGGGGCTTGGACGATAACACGACCATCTTTTACGGCTTGCGCGCCTACGACACCAGTGGCAACTTCTCGGCGTGGACCCCGTTGCAAAATGGCATACCGTGGGCGGTTGCGCCTACCACCTGGACGCCAACGCCCGGCGGCCTGGGCACGGCCACCATTGAGATCGGCTTTGCCATACCGATGAACCTCGCCACGCTAGAAACCGCGCTTACCGTCAAAGATGCGAGTGGGAATCCTATCCCTGGCACAACCTATCTGCTGGTGGACTTTGACAGTAGTAAAACGGTGGGCGTGGGCTTTGCGCCAAACGCCCCTTTGAAGGGTGCCTTCACCGCCACCCTTGCCGGTGGTACTGGTGGCGTCCAAGCCGAAGATGGCCGCACCATGGGCGGCAATTATAGTTGGAGCTTTACGTTGCAACCCACAGAACTGTTCCTGCCGCTGGTGACGCGGTAGCGATAATCAGGGCTTTCGGCTTTCTACCCGAGAAAGCCGGAAGCCCTGACGACCCTCCTTCATGCAAGCCTTGGATCAACTGCTCGGTAAACAGAATCGGAGATACGCAATCCAATGAATGACCAATCCCAACTCAATTCAACACAACACGCCATGCTAGAGACCTTTCAACAGCATGTATATGCCGAAATAACCGGCGACTTGGAAACAACCATGGCGACGATGAACGATAACCCTTATGTCTATCATGTCCCCACCATGACCGGCGGCGCAGGCTATGCTGATGTACGCCACTTCTACGCCAACCACTTGGTGGGCAAATTCCTGCCGCCGGATGCCGAAGTCATCACCCTCTCGCGCACCTTTGGTACCGATCAGTTGGTGGAAGAGGGTGTGGCGCGCTTCACGCATACGATGATGATGGATTCCCTGTTGCCCGGTATTGGTCCGACTGGGAAAAGTGTCGAACTTGCCCTTGTCGTGATTGTCGGCTTTGACCCAGCGGGCAAGATTACCTACGAGCGCATCTATTGGGATCAGGCGTCGGTGCTGGTGCAGTTAGGGCTGCTTGATCCGACGGGGTTGCCGGTGGCCGGGGCGGAGAGCGTGCAAAAACTACGTGCGCTTACCGCGACCTGATTGTTAGCGTGTACCGCCTTTGTACAAACTTTTGTTCATGATATGATAAGACGAAATGGATTCATAGTATTCTGCTCAACGATAATCGATTAGCGTGGATAGACGACCCATGAAAATTGTTGCCCTGCAGGCGTTTGGCTGTTGGAGTCCGGTGACCGATTGGACCTATGTAAAGGTAGAAACGGACGCGCTGGGGCTTGTGGGCTGGGGCGAATGTTCGTTGCCTACCAAAACCCACGGTGTCCAGGGCGCGATCAAGGATTTGGAAAAGCTGATCATCGGGGCCGATCCGTTGGATACAGAATGGTGTTGGCAGCGCATGTATCGCCACAGCTATTGGCGCGGCGGGCCCATTCAAACCGCGGCGCTCTCTGGCATCGATATGGCCTTGTGGGACATCCGTGGCAAAGTGGCCGGGTTACCGCTCTATCGCCTCTTTGGTGGTGCCGTGCGCAAGCGGATTCGCCTCTATGCCAACTTGGGGCTTTCCACCGATCCTGCCGAGTTTCGCACCCGCGCCCGTCAGGCGCTTGATTTGGGCTATCAGGTTGTCAAAATCTATCCATTGCCGGCGGTCAGCGCAATTGAGGGGATGGGGACCATTCGTCAGGTCGTCGCCTGTTGCGAGGCGGTGCGCGAGGAGTTGGGCAGCACGGCAGAGTTTGCCTTGGATTTTCATGGGCGGCCTAGTGCCGGTTTGGCTGTGCAATTGGAAGCGGCTGTGCGTCACACCTATCCGCTTTGGATCGAAGAGCCGATTCTGCCTGAGCTCGAAAATGGCTTGCAACGCTGCGCCGAAAAATTCCAGATTCCAATCGCAACCGGCGAGCGCCTTTTCACACGTTGGGGCTTTCGCAATCTGCTGGGCAACGAATTGGTCTCGATCATCCAACCCGATGTTGCCAATGCTGGCGGCATTACCGAAATGCTCAAGATTGCTGCCTTGGCCGAAATGTACGGCGTTGCCTTCAATCCACACAATCCCAATGGCCCGCTACAATCTTTGGCCAGCGTACACCTTGCCGCCCATGCCCAAGCCTTTACCCATTTGGAACATCGCCACGAACACCATGATTTTATGCGCCAGATCTGCACTGCCTTGCCCACCGTAGAAGCGGATGGCTGTTGCGCTTTGCCCCAAGGCGTTGGCCTGGGCGCAGAAATGCGCGAAGCAGTCCTGGTCGATCACTCTGCCCAACCGTGGATTCCCGAAGCGTTTCGCACCGATGGCAGCATTGCCGACTGGTGATTCTTACCCGCCCAAGCCAAATTGCTGCAAGTGTTGATAGCTCATGGTCAGGCTCTCGAAGGGGTCGCGGCGACAGTGATCCTGCTCGACGACGATCCAAGGCACCTCCGTCACACAGGTCATATCGACGATCGCTGTCCAGTTGAGGTTGCCCTGGCCTACCTCGGCAAAGGCTTGCTGGCCGTCGGGCAGAATCGCCATGTCTTTGTAGTGGACGACGGGCATCCGCCCGGCCATGCGCTGAATCCAGCTCACCGGATCGCCGCCGCCATGTTGCACCCAGTAGGTGTCAATTTCGGCCTTGAGATAGTTGCGATCACTGGCGGCAAAGATGATCTCCAACCCCGTCTCTGCGCCAAAACGCACAAATTCATAGCTGTGATTGTGATAACTCAGCGTGATCCCGGCGGTGGCGAGCGTTTCGCCAATCGCTGAGGCTTCGGCAGCAAATTGACGATAACCGTCGGCCCCTTGCGCATGATAGCGCCGCGGCATGGCGACAACCGCGGTCTGGGTACACTGCCAAATTTGTTGGCGCTCGATAATGCTATTCAAGGCATGTTCAAACAGATCATAGCCAAAGTGGCTGATGCAGATGGTCAATCCGGCATCGTCACAGATTGCTTTGATCGCAGCCGCGGGTAGATCGGGGTGATGCTCCAAGTCCAGTTGTACGCCGGTGTAGCCAATCGCACGCACCCGGCGCATACTGGCGGCAAAATCGTTTTCGGTTTTAATGAAGTCGCGGATGGTATAGACTTGGACGGCCAAGCCGGGTAGCGTTGCCATAAGAGTTTGTCCTGATTACTGCCCCGCCATTGCGCCGGCCATCGTGCCTTTGATCAAATATTGGCGAGCAAAGATAAAAATGAGAAACGAGGGCAACATATAGAGCAGCGCCATGGCATTTAACATACCATAATCGAGATTGGTATAGGCGATCAGCGCGCGGAACAGACCCAGCGGCATCAAGAACTTTTCCGCGTCGGAAAGCAAAATCAGCGGCAGAAAGAAGGTCGCCCACGCGCCATTAAAGGTCAAAATTGCCGCCGCCCCAATCCCCGGCAAGGCGAGGGGGAAGACAATGCGCGCCAATACCTGAAACTGTGTGGCGCCATCGAGAAACGCGGCCTCTTCCAACTCAATCGGCACGGTGTCGATAAAGCCTTTCATCACTTCTGTGAAAAGGGTTGAAAAGGGTGAGGTAACGATTACTGCCAATGATCGTACCTTACCCTTTCGGCTGATGAGCGAATAGCAGAATTGACGGGAAACGCAGTAGCTCATGCAGCGAAAGGTGTGCCGGACACATTTGCGCACAAGCGAACATTATAACGAGCAAAACGATGATGCACGCACCACCAATTCTGTTTCCAATAAGGCGCGTGGGGTGACGGATCGACCCATGATCTGGTCACACAATAGTTCGCCCGCGCGCCGCCCCATTTCAACAGTGGGCATGCGCACCGTCGTCAATGGCGGATGGGCATGGCGGGCCAAGGGCACATCATCAAAACCCACCACCGCCATGTCTTGGGGAATCGCCAATCCACGGGCACGGATGGCGGTCATGACACCAAAAGCCACCACATCACTGGCGACAAAGACAGCCGTTGGCAGTTGGGGAATTGCCAACAGGGGCTGCATCGCCGCGAAGCCACTTTCGGGGCTGTACAACCCCTCGCTGATCAGGGTTTCATCCAGCGCGATTTGGGCGTTCAACAGCGCATCTTGATAGCCAAGCAAGCGCATATCGGTCTGTGTAAAGGTCGCGGGTGCATTGGTAATACAAGCAATGCGCCGATGGCCCAACGCCAGCAGATGTTCCACCGCGTGCTGCGCGCCGCGCCGGTTGTCCACATCCACCGAACAGAGATCCGGGTGATTGTAGCCCAGGGTGACAATCGGGAAATCATCTTGGGCCAGCCGTTGCAGCGCACGATCGGCACCGGGGGCGTCGATCAGAATCAAGCCATCAATCCGCTTAGCGCGCGCCAGATCCAAATAGGCACTTTCCACGTTGCTTTCGACCGAATCGACGATCAGGCGCAGCCCCTGTTCTTGCACCACCGCCATCAATCCTTCGAGAATCTGCAAAAGAAAGAGATGGGTTGCTAGGTGGGGATGTGTGCGCGGAAAGACCAAACCGATGATATGCGATCGATGACCAGCCAACATCTGCGCCGCGGCATTCGGCACATAACCCAACGCGCCTGCCGCATCAAGCACACGCAAGCGGGTCGGCTCGCTGATGTTGGCGGTCTCTACATTGTTCAACACATAGGAAACCGTTGTGCGCGAGACGCCCGCCCGCGCAGCCACATCATGGCTGGTAATCTTGCGACGATTCAACGATACCTCTTTACTACGATTTTACTACAATGTGTAATAAAACGTATGATCCGGCTTGGGAACAGGGATGGTGACCGCGTCAGTGAAGCGCGTCACCACCATAGCACCGGTAAACTACGTTTGTCAAGCCACGAAATTTTTTGGGGTGTATTTCAATTTGAGGGCAAATTTTAGCACGCGCGCGCAACGTGTGCCGGGGACGGCCCCAGGGCATAGCGCTGCTACGGTATGTTTTTGGGCCGTCCCCACCACGCTAGCCTCCTTTGGTACTCGAAACCTTTGGTACTCGAAGAGGTGGCTAAAGGGTAGCCCTGAAAAGGGAGGGATTGGTGGAGAAAATTTTCAAAAAAGGGATTGACAAACGGGGCAAATTATAGTATCTTTTACGTATCCATTTGGATGGCGGTTTCATGCGTGCTAACGATTGATTAACGGAAAGGGGGGCGTTATATATGGTAGGGCAAGCCAAAAGCTTTCACAACTTATCTACAAAGACACGCCCCATGTGGATGACAGAAACCGTCATCTGCTAAACTTGATCTTGATACCGATACAAGGTCACGGGTTGTCTAATCCCGTGGCCTTTTTGGTTGCCGATTTGCGTCGAAAGCGACGCAAGCGCAGCGCTTGCTAGCCACGGGTCGTCATACCTGTGGCTTTTTTGATTGGCTACAGGGAATCGTTACTTCATGCTCAGGGTACTTGTACACAAGGATGACCGCCTAGTGAAATCGCAAAGATCGACACACAATGCTGACGAATCCGAAGATGAAAACAGATTAGCCAGCGATAAATATACCCTTTACGAACAAACGTACGATCCCGACTGGCAAAGCAATCAGTGGCGTCAGGCGCGCAAAGGCAAAAAACCCAAGAAAACCGCGGCTGATTTTATTGCCACACTCGCCGATGAGACAGTCGGCTTGGAGGGTGGCTTTCACATCACCTATAAGCCAGCACGCTTCGAGGAAGCATTTCTGCGCGATTCGGTGCGCGCCTTTTTTGACATGGCGCTGATCACCGATGTCCTAGCCCAGGTTAAGGGAGGAAAAGAGGCCAGCGTCTATCGCTGTGTGGGCCATCCCACGCTCGAAGCACCGTTAGTGGCGGCCAAGGTCTATCGCCCGCGCAAACTGCGCAATTTGAGCAACGACGCCATGTATCGCGAAGGCCGGCTCGTGCTCAAGGAAGATGGGCAAGCGATTAAGGCCAGTGACCATCGCATCCAACGGGCGCTCAATAAGAAGACCGCCTATGGCGTCCAAGTGGCGCATACCTCCTGGCTTATGTACGAATTCAAGACCTTGGAACGGCTCCACCAAGCGGGTGCCGCCGTGCCCAAGCCCTATGCTACCAGTGAAAATGCGATTCTGATGGCCTATATCGGCGATGACTATCGCGCCGCGCCCACCCTCCACGAAAGCAGTTTGCGCGCCGAGGAAGCACCGCAACTTTTTGCCGATGTGATCCACAACATCGATCTAATGTTGCAACAAGGCTGGATTCATGGCGATCTGTCGGCCTACAATATTCTCTATTGGGCGGGCCAGATTACGCTCATCGACTTTCCCCAGGTGGTCAATGTTGCCAACAACGCCCACGCGTACACAGTCCTGGAGCGCGATATCACGCGCGTCTGCCAATACTTTGCCACCCAAGGTATGCGCAGCAAGCCCGAGCAGATCGCCAAAGAACTTTGGACGCGCTACCAACGCACCAATCCCCAGGATCGAGTAGCCGACTTCTCGCGCTTTGTCGAGGCAGACGAACTATGATATAGTTTTTGAAAAAGTTTTGCTCCTGTGGGGGGTAGCCAGATCAACAGCACGCTCGAATAGGTAGTTAAGTAGAATTGGAACAATTTCCAGTTACTTACCTACCTATTTTCTGTTCTACCCACCCCCATCTAACCATGCATAAGAGGAACCAATGCGCGCCCTAGTAAAAAATGTTACCTTGTGGAGTTTGACGCTGGGTCACTTTAGTGTTGACATGTTGGGCGGGGCCATGCCCATTGCCGTCGGCTTATATTTGAAAGATTCACTCGGCCTTACCCTGGCCCAAATTGGGCTATTGTTGGGGGCCTATCAGATGACCTCTTCCCTAACTCAGCCGATCTTTGGCTATTTGAGTGATCGCTACGGGGGACGCTGGTTTGCCGTGGGTGGGCTGATCTGGCTGGCAGTGTTACAGGGCTTGGTCGGCTTTATGCCCAACTTCCAGAGTGCCTTGCTGATTTCCGCCTTGGCTGGCTTTGGGTCGGCCTCCTTTCATCCCCAAGGCGCATCGGGTGCGAATATTGCGGCGGGTGATCGCAAATCGGCCGGCGTGGCTATGTTTATGCTGGGCGGCAATGCGGGCTTTGCCGTTGGCCCCATCTTGGCGGCGCTGGTGCTCAGCGCTATGGGCATACGCGGCACCGCGGTGCTGGGCTTGGTCGGCTTGTTTATCGCGCCCTTTCTCTACTTCTTGACCGGCCGTGCGCAAAAACAGGGCAATGACAAAAAGTCGGCCAGTTGGCGCATTCAATTGAACCCGGCCTACACCACTACGGTGGTCATCGCCTTGATCTTGGTCATGTCGCTGCGCGCCATGTCGCAACAATCTTTCTCTTCGTTCACGCCCCAATTTTTTGTCGAGATTGCCCATTTCACCAAGGAACAAGCCAGTCTACTCTCCTCGCTCATGCTCTTTGTCTTGGCCTTTGGCACCCTCACCGGCGGCATGTTGGCCGACCGCATTGGCGGCGTCAAGGTGATGGCGGTTTCGATGTTGATTTCGGCTCCGCTGATGGCGCTCATGTTCATCTTGGGCGATTGGCGCGCCTTCTGGGTTGCGCCCTTCTTGGGCTTTGCCTCGGGTGCAGCCTGGCCCCCCATGTTGGTCATGGCGCAAAGTCTCTTTCCCAAGAATGCCGGCGTCGGTTCGGGCGTGGCACTGGGCTTTGTCTTTGCCATGGGCGGCATTGGGTTGCAGGTTATGGGCTGGCTGGCCGAGCCGCAACGCATGGGCTTAACCAACGCCATGTTAGCGTTGAGTGTTGTACCGCTGATCACGGCGCTATTGGTGCTCTTCTTGCCCAATATTCAGGCTAACCGCGCAGCGACACTCCCCGCCCAATCACTGGGTGCAGCCGGCGTCGCGCCGGTCAAAGGATAGTCAGCCATGATCGATTTCAACACATTGCAACTGGCCGTCGAAGGCTATCCCAGTCGGCTCAGCTATGTGCCCGGCGAGGAAGTGGCTTTTCATTGTTCGGCACGCGTCAGCAGCTTTTCGGTCGAAATTACGCGCGTCGGTGCGGACCGCCAAAGGGTTTGGCAGCGCACGGGGATTGCGGGCAGTGAACAGCCTGTGCCCAAGGATGCCTATGCCAATGGCTGTGGATGGCCGGTCACCTTCACCCTGTCGATTCCCAACGATTGGCGCTCTGGTTTTTATGAAGTGGCGTTGCGGGGGGATGGCGTGCAAGGTGAGACCGCGCTGAGCCATGCCTGCTTTGTAGTACGCTCGCTGCAGCCAGGACAAAACAGTTCGATCCTGCTTGTCCTGAGCAC
>DAOTTR010000552.1:0-3994 GCA_034437715.1 Caldilineaceae bacterium | reverse complement strand
CAATAAGCATGAATACCTAGGCAAGATAATGAGCAAACGTGAAAAGCTGTTACAACGCTTTCGTAATAACCCTAAGACAGTTCGTTTTGATGAGATCGACATTCTCTTGCGTCAGCTTGGGTTTGAGAAACGGCAATCCGGTAGCCATGCTACGTATACGTTTAAACAGCATCTGATCACGGTCCCTTTTCGAAAGCCCTACATCTTGCCTATTTATGTAAAGGGTATCTTGGAAATACTTGACGCGCTTGCGGCGCCCCTAGCGGATGAATAATCAGCTAAGAAAAAAGGACGGCAAACATGGCAACAAAAACGGTTGAGGAATATTTGCAACTGCCTTATACAATTGAAGTTGTACGGGATGCAACAGATGAATATAGTGGGTGGTTTGCGCGCGTGGTCGAACTGCCGGGCTGTATGACCCAAGCCGATACCTTTGATGAACTCGACGAGATGGTGCAAGACGCTATGCGCGCCTGGATTGAAACCGCACAGGGGAAAGGATTATCCATTCCTGAACCGAGACCAGGCGAGCCATATAGCGGTAAATTTGTGATTCGCCTGCCACGTTCACTGCATAGAGAGTTGGCCGAAACAGCCGCGCGCGATGGCGTCAGCTTGAACACTTTTGTTAATGTCGCATTGGCGCGGGTTGTCGGTGTCCCTGGCTAAAGGTCCATAGATGAATTATTCTTTATGATCAATCGTTTCTCCTCGCGCCGCCAACGGCTCGACCATGCCTTCCTGGGCGCAAAATTACACGGCGCAAAGTCTTACAAGCGCATCGCCGGTTACTTTCGTAGCTCGATCTTTGAACTGGTGGGTGAAGAGATCGCGGCGATCCCCTGCGTGCGTATCGTCTGCAACAGCGAACTCGATGCGGCCGATGTGATGATCTCCCAGCATGTGCGCGAAACCGCTTTGAAAGAACGTTGGAACGTAGCGCTGCCTGAAGTCGAAGCGCTGCTCCACAAAGATCGCTATCGCCAGTTGCACGCGTTGCTGACCAGCGGTCGCGTCGAGATTCGCGTCGTGCCCAAGGATCGTGTCTTTCTGCACGGCAAGGCCGGCGTTATCGAAAGCGCCGATGGGGCCAAAACTTGCTTTCTCGGCTCGATCAACGAGACCAAGCGCGCCTTTGCGCAGAACTACGAAATTTTGTGGGAAGATCAGTCGCCCGAAGGCGTGGCCTGGGTCGAGGAAGAGTTCGAGGCGCTCTGGCAAGCTGGTTATCCGCTACCCGATGCGATTATTGAAGAAATTGCGCGCATTGCCAAACGGGTTGAAATTCGTTTTGAAGAGGTAATCCCTGCCGACTTGGCCGCCGCGGCCCTGGTCGAGAGTCCAATCTATCGCGGCGGCGAGCAACTCCAATCTTGGCAGCGCGCTTTTGTCACGCTCTTCCTTCAACATCGCGCAACTTATGGTTGTGCTCGCCTCCTGCTCGCCGATGAAGTGGGCGTTGGCAAAACGCTTTCCCTCGCCGCCAGCGCGATGGTCTCTGCTCTGTTGGACGATGGGCCGGTGTTGATTCTTTGTCCGGCGACGCTCACCGTGCAGTGGCAAGTGGAGTTGAAAGACAAGCTGGGCATCCCGAGTGCGGTCTGGGTTTCCAACAAGAAAGTCTGGATCGATCCTAATGGCCACACCATTAAGACACGCGGCGCCGAAGACATCACGCGTTGCCCTTTTCGCATCGCCATCGTCTCTACTGGCCTCATCGTCCACGACGCCGACGAGCGCCGTTTTCTGCTCGAACGCAAATTTGGCACCGTAGTCCTGGATGAAGCGCACAAAGCGCGGCGGCGCGGCGGTCTGGGCGAGAAAAAGGATGAGCCGAATAATCTACTCGACTTTATGCTCCGCATCGGGCCGCGCACGAAGAATCTCTTGCTCGGCACCGCAACACCGATTCAAACTGCCGTTGCCGAGCTTTGGGACCTGATGCAGATCCTCAACGCCGGTGCCGATTTTGTGCTGGGCAAGGCCCCCTTCAGCTTGTGGACCGATTGGGAACGTGCGTTGCCGGTGGTCAAAGGGGAAGAAATGCCCGCTGACGAGCGGATCGCCTGGGAGTGGTTGCGCAACCCACTGCCGCCCGGCGACCAGGAACCGCTGATCGCCAATTTACGCCTCCAACTGGGCATTGCCGAGAATCTCTTTTTTACTGACAAAGGTTTTGGTGCGCTCGGCTACTTTGATCAGCTAGCGGTACAGCAAACGCTGGAGCCAGGCTTTTATCAGCAGCACAACCCGATCGTCCGCCACACCATTCTGCGCCGCCGGCAAACGCTGGAAGCGGCGGGATTGTTAGAACGGGTCGGCGTCGAGGTTCACCCCAATCCGCACGCACCCACACCTGCCTATCGCGGCGTCAACTTTGATGGCCTTGGCTTGCTAACCAATCACCCGTTTGATCTAGCCTACCAAGCCGCCGAAGATTTCACAGTCGCGCTGCAAAAACGTACCAAAGCCGCCGGCTTTATGAAAACTTTGCTGCTCCAGCGCATCTGCTCCAGCTTTGCCTCTGGCCGCAACACTGCCGCTAAGATGTTGAAGCGTGAACTACTGGATGATGAAGATGATGCGCCTCGGCTGCTGGAGCCACTCAGTTCGCTGACACCGATTGAAACCAGCCACTTGCGCACCATCTTCGAGGAGCTATCGCGTCCTGAAGCCCATGATCCAAAGTTGGCTGCTGTGCGCTACTTTCTTACCGAACATCGTACCGAAGGGAAGACTTGGCTGGAGCATGGCTGTATCATTTTTAGTCAATATTACGACACCGCCTTCTGGATTGCCGCGGAATTAGCGAAGACGCTGACCGATGAACCGGTGGCAGTCTATGCCGGTACAGGTAAAAGTGGCATCTTTCGCGCAGAGGCTTTCGCCTCGGTCGACCGCGAGGAGATCAAAAAGGCCGTCAAGCAGCGCACCATTCGCCTTGTCGTGGCCACCGATGCCGCCTGTGAAGGGCTTAATCTGCAAACGCTGGGGACACTGATCAACGTAGACTTGCCGTGGAATCCGTCGCGGCTCGAGCAACGCTTGGGGCGCATTAAGCGCTTCGGCCAGGCCCGCCGCACGGTAGACATGCTCAACTTGGTCTATCACGAAACTCAGGATGAGAAGATTTATAGTGTGCTCTCGCAGCGCTTAAAAGACAAATACGACATCTTTGGCGGTTTACCTGATACGATTGAAAGCGACTGGATCGAGAGCGTAGAAAAGCTCGAAGCAATGATGGATGAATATATTCATCTGCGTAAGCAAGCCCGCGATGTTTTCGAACTGCGCTATAAAACAACGATTGACCCCGACCAAAATCGCTGGGAGCTCTGCTCGCGCGTCCTCGCGCGGCGCGATGTCGTCGCGCGGTTGTCGGCGCCGTGGTAGAGCAGGGTACCAATAAAGTATTCGATGATGAAGCAGATAAATGAAGCGTCCAGACCCTGAGGTCTGGACGCTTCATTTATCTATGTTACACGGCTGAGACGAATTTGATTATATTAGACTAATTCATCTACCATTGTCATCAGTGAAGTTTACGGCGGTGGTGGCAACAGTGGCGCTCCCTATCTAAGCGACTTTGTCGAACTCTTCAACCGCGACATGACGACTGTGTCGTTGAACGGTTGCTCCATTCAGTACGCAAGCGCAACGGCACCGGAAATTTTAGCAGCAAGCCCATTGCCAAAGGTAGGGGAATAATCCGCTTGACAGTGGCTGGCACTCAGGCCAAGCGCCATAAAATATGCGCTGATCGGGGGATGCAGCGCATAGATCGGAGTTTCTATTTATTCAGCATGGGCCACAATACAGAGGCTGACATTAGTATACATGCTATAAAAAACGGCGTTTATCACTGCAATCCGGATGCAACTTCTGGTAGGGGATGGGAAAAGATGGTAAACAAACGGACGTGAAGGGGAAATTTTAGGGGAATAGCGGAAAAAAATATAACCCCTTCATCTGTGTTCCCCCGATAACGGCA
>DAOTTR010000551.1:0-12530 GCA_034437715.1 Caldilineaceae bacterium | reverse complement strand
TTTTTGAGATAACCCATCATCACATTGTTGCCACGGAACATGACCTCGCCCAGTGTTTCGCCATCGGCGGGGACGGGTTGCATGGTCAACGGATCGAGCACAGTCAGCGCTTCGAGCATATGATAGCGCACGCCCTGGCGCGACTTCAAACGCGCTTGCTCTTCCATGGGCAGCTCGTTCCATTCATCGTGCCATTCACAGAGCGTGGCCGGACCATACGTTTCTGTCAACCCATAGACATGGGTCACTTCAAAATCGTTTTCCGCCATCTTCTGTAACACAGCCGCCGGGGGCGGGGCCGCCGCCACCATGCCCTGGACACGATGTTGTTTCTTGGCGCGCAGCGCGTCGGGCGCGTTGACCAGCATATAGTGAACCGTCGGCGCGCCACAGTAATGGGTCACGCCTTCCTGGGCGATCAAGTCATAGATCAGATCGGGCCGTACCTTGCGCAAGCAGATGCTTGTGCCGATAATCGAGGCCAGGGTCCAGGGAAAACACCAGCCGTTGCAGTGAAACATGGGCAGCGTCCACAGATAGACAGGATGCCGCCCCATGCCGCCCCATGCCATAATGTTACTCACGGCATTGAGATAGGCACCGCGGTGATGATAGACGACGCCCTTGGGATTGCCTGTCGTACCCGAAGTATAGTTGAGTGTAATCGCCTGCCACTCGTCGGCGGGCAACGGCCAAACAAAGTTCGGGTCGCCACCGGCCAAGAAGGCTTCATAGTCCATGGTGCCCAGGCGTTCGCCGCCCTCGCTGAAGGGATCGACAATATCGATGACCAGCGGTGGATTCGCCAGTTGCGCCAGCGCCGCGCGCATTGTGGCCGAAGCCTCGGTATCAGTCAGCAGCACTTTGGCTTCGCAATGCTCTAGCTGAAAGGCAATCGTCGCCGCGTCGAGCCGCGTGTTGATCGAATGCAGGACAGCACCGCTCATGGGGACACCGAAGTAGGCCTCGTACATCTGAGGCGTATTAAAGCCCATGATCGAGACAGTGTCACCCGAGCCAATGCCGAGTTGGGCCAAGGCCGAGGCCAATTGCCGACAGCGCGTATAGGTCTGCGCCCAGGTGTAGCGATCTGTGCCATGCACAATTGACGTGCGGTTGGGCTCGACCGCCGCCGCCCGCTCGACAAAGGTCAGTGGTGAAATTGGCACATAATTGGCAGCCGTTTTGTCCAGGCCGGTGGTGTAAAGAGTGGGGTGCGCCATAAACTGGTTTCCTGTAACCGCCTTGTCACGCGTGATCATTAGTCTTCGACAAAGGCCACGGCGCGACAGAAGGCTGCTTCGCCCCCCTTGAAGAGCCAAGGAAAGCAGCCAATCGTTAAGCGCCGATTTTGCAATTCGGGTGCGCCGATCTGGCCGCCCATGTTTTCCACATGTACGCAGTCATGCGGAAAGAGCGCGTTGTGCGTCAGTTGATAGGCGCTGTCGGGAAAGAGTTCATCGATTTGGTCAGCGCCAAATTTCTCTTCACAGATACCGCGCACTTTCTGCCACTGATTCAAGCCACCCGCGCCCAGGAAACGCCCAATCGGCAGGTTCATGGGATGATCGGTTGAGATCATATCAACGCCCCACAGTTTGATCTTCTTATCCAACAACCACTGACAGAGGCTGTAGTGGGGACCGGGGTGGCGTAAAATATACCGTTCTTCATCCCCCGTGGGAGCCAGAAACGAATATTTGTGCCAGCCGGTATGAATGATCAGAATATCGCCTTCGCGCACTTCGACGCGCTTCTCAATATCTTCTGGCGTGAAAATATCTAAATCGTCCAGCATATCACTCAAATCAACAATCACGCCGGGGCCATAGAGCCATTCCAACGGCAGTTGATCGATGGTCTTGCCACTGGTAACAAAATGTTTGGGCGCGTCCAGGTGCGTGCCCATGTGATTCGAACTCATAATGTACTGGGCGTTGACACCGTGCTCGGATTTGCGTTTAAAGTATTTCGCTTCAAAGGGCGGATAGAAAGGCCAGGATGAGCATTCGGCATTGAGTGGTTGCGACAAGTCATAAAGCTTCATAACGTACCTCCCAGATAATTGACTCAAGTGATTGATTCAGATGATTGAGTTGACGCGTAGCAAGCGCAAAAGGAGTCTATTGATGAAAATTGTAAGGCATTAGGTAAATATGCCTGATTGACTGCCGTGGTATCTACGCCCACCTGTACTAGGATAGCGCCATAATACAACCGACGTTTCTGATAGTATGCCGGAAGATGGCCGGTTAGGCAAGCGCACCCATATCTTGCAGCATCTTGATACTTTCTTGACCCCCTGCACACCATTTTTGATCCACCGCTAATTCTAAACACGCTATACTATCAGCCATTGGTACAAGCAAAAGGTTCACAATGATACAGGTGTATAGCATTATAAAAGGAAATGGATGTGAGTATTGAACTTTGGCTGGCGGCGATTGTCGCCTTGTTACTCCTAATTTACTTGACCTATTCGCTGCTTTTCCCAGAAAGGTTTTAAGGATGTCTACGCTCGATTGGACACAAATCGTTCTTTATTTCGGTCTATTGATCATCTGTACACCTTTCCTGGGTAGGTACATGGCCAAAGTGCTGCAAGGCGAACGGACCATCCTTGCGCCGCTGTTGCGCCCGCTGGAACGCGGCATCTATTGGCTAGCGGGCGTGGATACGCGGGTAGAGATGACCTGGCGCCACTATGCACTGGCAATGCTCGCGTTTAATGTGCTGGGGTTTTTGGTACTCTTGCTGCTGCAACGGTTACAGGCAATGTTGCCATTAAATCCGGCGCAGTTGCCCGCCGTGGGCTGGCTGTCGGCCTTTAATACGGCGACTAGCTTTATGACCAATACCAACTGGCAAGGCTACGGCGGCGAGACGACCATGAGCTACCTGACGCAAATGATGGGGCTCAGCGTGCAGAACTTTGTAAGCGCAGCAACCGGCATGGCTGTGGTTGTGGCCTTGGCCAGAGGGCTGTCGCGTAACAGCCAAGCAAGAACTGAGGCCAAGACGCTGGGCAATTTTTGGGTAGATCTGGTGCGTTGCACGGTCTATATTCTGCTGCCTTTGTCGATTTTGTTGGCAGTCGTGCTTGTAAGCCAGGGAGTTGTCCAGAATTGGTCACCCTATGTTGAGGCACGCACGTTGACAGGCGAAACACAACTATTGCCCCAAGGACCAGCCGCCGCGCAGATCGCGATCAAACAATTGGGGACCAACGGGGGTGGCTTTTTCAACACCAATAGCACGCATCCCTATGAAAATCCGACGCCGCTCACCAACTTCTTGGAGATGCTCGCCCTTCTGCTGATTCCGGCGGCGCTGACCTATACCTATGGCAGCATGGTGGGTTCACTGCGCCAGGGATGGGTAATCTTTGCGGCCATGTTGATCTTGCTGCTGGCGGGTTTCAGCGTCATGGTGCTGGCCGAAACGCAACCCAATCCGCTATACGGTAATGTGGCCATGTTGGAGGGGAAAGAAGTGCGCTTTGGTGTCGTCAACAGTGTCCTCTGGGGGGCGGCCACCACCGCGGCCTCGAATGGCGCGGTCAACGCCATGCACAGTAGCTTCAGTCCGCTGGCCGGTGGTATTGCGCTGCTGAATATGATGTTGGGCGAAGTAATCTTTGGTGGGGTGGGCGCGGGGCTTTATGGTATCTTGATCTTTGTCATCCTGACGGTCTTTATTGCGGGCCTGATGGTAGGCCGCACGCCCGAATATTTGGGCAAAAAGATCGAGGCCCGTGAGATCAAAATGGCGACGGTTGCGGTGTTGTTGCCCAGCGCGTCTATCTTGCTCTTCTCGGCATTGGCGGTGGTGACCGAAGCAGGCTTGAGCAGTCGTGCCAATGGCGGCCCCCATGGCTTGAGCGAAATTCTCTATGCCTTTTCGTCGGCGGCGGGTAACAATGGCAGCGCATTTGCCGGGCTGAATGCCAATACGGCTTTCTACAATTCCCTGCTGGGCATTGCCATGTGGATCGGGCGCTTTGGGGTAATCTTACCGGTATTGGCAATTGCCGGCAATATGGTCGGCAAGAAAATCGCGCCGCCTTCCCCCGGCACCTTTCCGACCGATGGCCCGCTCTTTGTGGGCTTGCTCATGGCTGTAATTTTGATCGTGGGTGCGCTCACCTTTTTCCCGGCGTTGAGCTTGGGGCCCATTGTCGAGCATCTGCTGCTGCGCGCCGGCCAGACCTTTTAGGCTATTCCAAGATTTAAATGATCCAATTCACGTAGGGGCACGAGGTGTGGCAGCAAGAGACCTTGTGTACACCCATTGTTTTATCCCGCCACACCTCATGCCCGTACTGGATCATTATTTTTTGGGAATAGCCTTAAACGGTTCAAGATTTACCATTGATTGCGCGTTGGTCATGCGTTGTATCGCTACCCATGGCCAACGCAAGAATACATAGAGGGTACGATGGAAACGAAAGCAAAAACAAAACCACTGTTTGATCGGGCAATTGTCCAGCGCGCGGCAGTCGATGCCCTGCGCAAGCTGGACCCGCTGCAACAGGTTAAGAATCCAGTTATCTTTGTCGTCGCCGTGGGCGCGATTTTCACCACCGGCATTGTGCTGCGCGATCTGGTCAGCGGAGGGTCGGCAGCCATCGGCTTTAATTTGCAAATCATGCTCTGGCTCTGGTTTACGGTGCTCTTTGCCAACTTTGCCGAAGCCATGGCCGAAGGGCGCGGCAAGGCCCAGGCCGACAGTTTGCGCCGTACGCGCACCCAGATGATGGCGCGCCGCTTGGTTGGCGACAAAGAGGAACAGACCCCTGCTGCCCAGCTCAAGAAGGGGGATTTGATCGTCTGTGAGGCCGGTGACCAGATTCCCGGCGACGGCGAAGTGATCGAAGGCATTGCCAGCGTGGATGAAGCGGCCATCACGGGTGAATCTGCCCCGGTGATCCGTGAGAGTGGTGGCGACCGTAGCGCCGTGACTGGTGGGACACGCGTCTTGAGCGATCGCATCGTGATCCGCATCACCGCCGAGCCGGGCAGCAGCTTTCTGGATCGCATGATCGCCTTGGTAGAAGGGGCCAAGCGCCAGAAGACACCTAACGAAATTGCGCTGACCATTCTACTTTCTGGGTTGACGATTATCTTTTTGCTGGCCATGGTTTCGCTCAAAGCGTTTGCCGTCTACAGCGAAAGCGCGGCGGGCTTTACAGGCGTTACAACAGCGACTGTGCCAGTGTTAATTGCGCTGTTGGTCTGTTTGATTCCGACTACGATTGGCGGCCTGCTCAGTGCGATTGGCATCAGCGGCATGGACCGCATGATCCAGCGCAATGTATTGGCCACCAGCGGGCGGGCGATTGAAGCGGCGGGCGACATTGATGTGCTGCTGCTCGATAAAACTGGCACGATCACGCTGGGCAACCGTATGGCGACCAACTTTGTCAGCGCCGATGGGGTAGCTCAGGAACGGCTGGCCGATGCCGCGCAACTCTCATCGCTGGCCGACGAGACACCCGAGGGGCGTTCGATTGTGGTGCTGGCCAAAGAGCGCTTCAATCTGCGCGGCCGTGAACTGGCCGATGCACAGATTAGCTTTGTGCCCTTTACGGCCCAGACGCGCATGAGTGGCGCAGATTTCCCAGCCCACAACGGTGACGCGGCCTACAGCATTCGTAAAGGCGCAGCCGATGCGATCAAGGGCTATGTTCAATCCAATGGCGGCATCTATCCAGCCGACGTGCAGCAGAAGGTCGATCAGATCGCGCGTGGCGGTGGTACGCCACTGGTTGTGGCCCAAGATGCCAGCGTGCTGGGTGTGATCGAACTCAAAGATGTAATCAAAGGTGGCATGAAAGAACGCTTTGGGCAACTGCGCAAGATGGGCATCCGCACCGTAATGATTACGGGCGACAATCCGCTCACCGCCGCTGCAATTGCTGCCGAAGCCGGGGTCGATGACTTTATGGCCGAAGCCACGCCCGAAGATAAGTTGGCACGCATTCGCCAGGAACAGACCGGCGGCCATCTTGTGGCCATGACGGGTGACGGCACCAATGATGCCCCCGCGCTGGCCCAAGCCGATGTGGGGATGGCGATGAATACGGGTACGCAGGCCGCACGCGAGGCGGGCAACATGGTCGATCTGGACAGTGACCCGACCAAGCTGATCGAAGTCGTGGAGATTGGCAAACAACTGTTGATGACACGCGGCGCGCTGACCACCTTCAGCATTGCCAATGATGTGGCCAAATACTTTGCCATCTTGCCCGCACTCTTTGGGGCACTTTACGCCCTCGATGGCGCAACCGGTCCGTTGGCCGCGCTCAATATTATGCGCCTGGCCACACCAGAAAGCGCGATCTTGAGCGCGACAATTTTCAATGCCTTGATCATTGTAGCCCTGATCCCGCTGGCCTTGCGTGGTGTCAACTATCGGCCAATGAGTGCCGCAAACGCGCTGCAACGCAATCTATTGCTCTTTGGGGTGGGGGGCTTGATTGCCCCGTTTATTGGTATCAAACTCATCGACCTAGCGCTGGTTGCGCTGGGCCTGGCATAAACAGACGGCGTAGACAGAATTTTGCAGCCGGTTGAATGCATCTTGCTAAAGGATTTTTTATGGTAAAGCAATTACTCTTTGTACCACTGCGTATGTTGATCATTTTGACGGTGCTAACTGGGTTCATCTATCCCGGCATTGTGACGGCGCTGGCCACACCGTTCTTCTCGGTCCAAGCCGCTGGCAGTATTCTGGATGTTGATGGCGTTGTCGTTGGCTCAGCCTTGATCGGCCAAGCCAATCAAGCGCCGGGTTATTTCTGGCCACGGCCCTCGGCAGTCAACTATATGGAGGGCAGCAATGCCAATGCACTTGGTTCATCCGGGGCGAGCAATGCCGGCCAGACTAGCGCGACCTTGGCAGCCCAGGTTGCCGAGCGCTCTGCCACCTTTCGCGCAGCCAATGGCATTGCTCCCGATGTAGCGCTGCCACCCGATGTGCTCTTTGCTTCGGGCAGCGGTCTTGACCCCCATAGTAGCCCTCAAGCGGCGCAATTGCAGGTAGCGCGCGTCGCTGCTGCCCGTGGGTTGGAACCGGCCATTGTGGCAGCCCTGGTTGACCAATACACCGAAGGTCCACAACTGGGCTTCCTGGGTGAACCACGCGTCAACGTTCTGTTGCTCAATCTTGCATTGGATCGAGTAGAATAACGTATAGTCGGCGTTTAGAGCGTTAGGGTCTTGTAGACCCTAACGCTCTGCTATAAATCGATTTGACATCGATTCAACTACATACTTTCTCATTCGGTATACCCAAAAACTGCTATGACTTCTACCAACCCGATGGATATCCAACGTCCTGATCCAGATGCGCTCCTCGCAGTCATTAACAAACAAGCGGCGCGCGCGCAGCGCGGCAAATTAAAGATCTTCTTTGGCATGTCGGCTGGTGTGGGCAAAACCTATGCCATGTTGCAAGCCGCGCGCAAACGGGCCGACGAGGGCGTCGATGTGGTGGTTGGCTATGTCGAAACGCATGGCCGCCAGGAAACAGCGGCACTGCTCGCCGGATTGAAAATTCTGCCCCGACAAAGCCTGGACTATCGCGGTGTGACCCTGGAGGAGATGGATCTGGATGCGATCCTGACACGCCGCCCCCAGTTGGTGCTGGTCGACGAATTTGCCCATACCAATGCCCCCGGCAGCCGCCACCGCAAGCGCTTTCAAGATGTGCTCGAAATCCTGGATGCGGGTATCGACGTTTATACCACCATCAACGTCCAACACTTTGCCAGCCGCGCCGATGCCGTGCGCCAGATTACGGGCATTACGATTGGCGAGACCATTCCCGATTCATTGCTCGATCTGGCAGACGAAATCGAGCTGATCGATCTGTCGCCCGATGCTCTGCGCAAACGATTGGTCGAGGGCAAGATCTATACGCCCGAACGGGTTGATGTCGCCGCCAATAACTTTTTTCGCATCGGCAATCTGACGGCCTTGCGCGAGATGGCCCTGCGTCTCACTGCCGAGCATGTGGATCACCAACTGCAAGATTACATGCAGGCCAAACGCATTGCGGGGCCGTGGAAATCGAGCGAACGGCTTATGGTGGCGGTGGGGCCAAGTCCCTATTCCGAGCAATTAATTCGCTGGACGCGGCGCATGGCCTATAATCTAGAAGCACCCTGGTTTGCCGCCACTGTCGAGACAACCAAACCCCTCTCTGCCGAGGTGCAGCGTCTGCTGGCACGCAACCTGGCACTTGCCCGCGGACTGGGCGGCGAGGTGATTACGGCCGCCGGTGATCAGGTGAATACCGCGCTCTTGCAACTTGCCCAGCAGCACAATGTCACCCAGATTGTGATCGGCAAGCCGCGGCATACGCCCTTGCAAGCCCTACTGCGCGGCGGCTCCTTGGTAGACAACCTCATCCGCAACAGTGGCGACATCGATATTTACGTTGTCACCGGCGAACAAGGAAAAGTAACACCAGCAACCCGCGCCGAACAATGGCGCGATGAAAGCCATTCCACCTGGAAAGCCTATGGGCAGGCCCTGATCATTATCGCAGTGGCGACTGCGTTGAACTGGATCGTGGTGCAAAACGTGCCCTGGATAGAGTATCAGGCGGTCGGGTTAACCGAGCTATTGACCGTCCTCCTGATTGCCGTCTATATTGGACGTGGCCCAGCCGTATTAGCGGCAACGGTCAGTGCTGTCTCCTTTAATTTCTTTTTTATCGAACCCCATTATACATTTGCCATTAAGCAATTTCGCGACATTATCCTGATCTGCCTCTATTTTGTGATAGCAATCTTTACGGGCAATCTAACCGCGCGCATTCGCCAACAGGAAAAACTGGCCCAACGCAACAGCCAACGCATCATGTCGCTCTACCGGCTGGCGCGCGAGACAGCCACCGCCGAAAACTTGGATGCCGTTCTCAGCACTGCGGTGACGCAGTTGCAGCAATCATTTGATGCCGAAATCGCCATCTTCTTGGCACCCGTTGGGCGGCTGGCGCGTGAACCACACGTTACCAGCACCCTGGCGGTCAACGAAAAAGAGTTCAGCGTGGCCATGTGGACCTTCGAGCATGGCCGACCGGCAGGGCGCTTTACAGACACACTACCTGGGGCAAACGCACACTTTGTTCCATTGCGTACGCCCAATCGCGTAGTTGGTGTGATTGGGCTCCATATGCACAAAGATCAGCAGTTGCTGTTCGATCAACAGATTCAGCTCGAGACGTTTGTGAATCAAATTGCGCTTGTCGTAGAACGGCGTATGCTCAACGAAGCAGCCCGGCAATCGGCCTTGCTGCAAGAGTCCGAGCGACTGCACACTACGCTGCTCAACTCGATCTCGCATGAGTTGCGCACGCCAATTGCGACGATTACTGGCGCAGTGGGCATTTTGTGCAATCCTGCCACCACTACCGATGAAACGGCGCGCAGTGCCCTCCTCGAAGACGTCAGCGATGCGGCGCAGCGGCTCAATCATTTGGTGGAAAATCTGCTGGACATGTCGCGGCTCGATGCTGGTCGGCTCCAACTCAAGCGCGATTGGTGTGTGATTGGGGATGTGGTGGGGGTAGCTGTACAGCGGCTACACGCCTGTCTAGACCAACGATCGCTTACGATTGCAATTTCACCCGAGTTACCGCTAGTACAGATGGATTTTGTGCTGATGGAGCAAGTGCTGGTCAATCTGTTGCACAACATCTGCAACTATACACCCCAGGGCTCGCCCGTCGAGATCGGCGCCAAAATGGAGAACGGTTGGCTGTGGATCACGGTGGCCGACCGTGGCCCTGGCATTCCACCCGAATTGCTCGAACGCATTTTCGACAAATTCTATCGGATGCCCGGTACAGCCACCGGCGGCACCGGCTTGGGGCTGTCGATCTGTCGCGGTTTGATTCTGGCACATGATGGCGAGCTCTTTGCCCAAAATCGACCGGACGGCGGCGCGATCTTTACCATCAAGTTGCCGGCAACGACTGCACCACCGCCTGTAAAGGAGGCCGATTTTGAGTGAAAGAATCCATGTGTTGGTGATCGACGACGAAGTGCAAATCCGCCGTTTTTTGAAGATCAGCCTGGAAGCCAACGGCTATAGCGTCCACGAAGCGGGGAATGGCCATGAAGGAATCTTTATTGCGGCCAAAGTGCGCCCCGATCTGGTAATCCTGGATCTTGGTCTGCCCGATCTGGATGGCGTGGAAGTGGTCCGGCAATTGCGCGAATGGACGCACACGCCCATCATCATTCTTTCGGTGCGCGACGCCGATCTGGATAAGGTGGCCGCGCTCGATGCCGGGGCCGATGATTACCTGACCAAGCCATTCAGCACCGAGGAGTTGTTGGCGCGGCTACGGGTTGCCTTGCGCCATGCCCAGCCCGAACCCGATCTGCGCGCCTTCACAGCCGGCGATCTGCATGTCGATCTCACGCGGCGGTTGGTAACGGTGCGTGGTGAACCGGTGAAGCTTACCCCCACCGAATATGCGCTTCTGCGCTTGATGGTGCAGCACGCCGGGCGCGTGCTCACCCATCGCCAGATTCTCAAGGAAGTGTGGGGCCCTGCCTATATAGATGAAACGCATTATCTGCGGGTCTACTTTGCCTTTGCCCAGTTGCGCCAAAAGTTAGAAGCCAACCCAGCGCTGCCCAAATTGATCCTAACCGAACCGGGCGTGGGCTATCGCCTGGTCACGAATGAGTAAAGTCTAAAAGCCATATTGATCGGCAAAGGCAACCAGCGCTTCTTCAAAAACCTGCATCGGTGGGCGCACCAGCCCCGCGCCCACTTGGCCGACACCGGCATTTTTGTGGGCAATGCCGGTATTAATACGCGGTGTAATCCCCACCTCCACCACTTTGCGCAAGTCCACGCCGGTCGGTGTGCCACGAAAATCGAGCACGGGAATCGTAAAGGTCTTGTGCTCGGTAAAGGTGATTTCGTACATCTCCATGGTCGCGTTGATCGCATCGCTGGGCTTACCGCTGACAAAGGTAACAATTGCTGGGGCCGCAGCCATGGCAAACCCACCAATCCCCGCAGTCTCGGTAATGGTGCTATCGCCAATATCGGGGTTGGCGTCGGCCAGCGAGAAACCAGGGAAATAGAGACCATCGGGTACTTGTGACGGGCCGGTAAACCAACGGTCACCTAACCCGCTGACCCGAATCCCAAAATCTGTGCCATTGCGCGCCATCGTCGTGACGATGGTGCTGCCGTCGATCCCATGGGCGGCGTCACACATGGCCTTGCACGCGGCCATGGCAGGATTGAGCACACTGAGCGCATTGTCGCCCAAAAACTTGAGCACATCGAACGCCACATCCACACTGGGCGCAACTTTGGCGACAAAGGGAGCTAGGTTCTTAGTATAGAGAATCGAGCCAGCCTTGTTACGATTGTGCCCCTCATCGCCCATGTGCAACGCTTCGGCCAACAGGGCGCGAATGTCCATCCCACCACTCGCGGCCAACGCATCTTTCAACACGTCGGCCAGGGTCGTATTCATCCAGCGCAGCCGGGTTTGTACATCTTCCTGGTACGCGCCATAGCGCAGTACCTTGCCGTAACCCTCGTTGAGATTGGAAAAGGCGCGATTACCGTGTATGCTATTTTCAACGATATAGACCGCCATCGACGCCGAGGTAACGCCGGCCATTGGCCCGACCGCCGCGTGGTGATGGCACGGGGCAAAATCGATCTCCCCCGAAGTTGCCAATGCCTCGGCTTCTTCTGCCGTATTTGCCTGGCCTTCAAAGATAAGCGCGCCAAGGATTGCACCCCGGAGCGGCCCCGACATGCGGTCCCAGGTAATGGGCGGACCGGCATGAAGAATCAAGTTTGGACGCATACCAGGAATCACGTCGAGTGCTTTTCCTAGATCAACCAATACAGGCCGCGCCTCCATCATGCGCGTGACGGCGGCGGTATTGGCTTGATCGATGTCGATAAGCATGGTGGGAATTTCCTTTCTGGAGAGATTTGTTAGTGGTCCAGCATCACTTGCTGGTTACTGATAGCCCATCACTGCTTCATGCGCGCCAAAATCCCGGCCAAGCGCTCATTGCCACCGGCGGGCGGACGCCAGTCCACTTGGAGCACCGGCGCGCCTTGGCTGGTCAGGCTGTCGGTAAAGGAGGTCAGCCCCACGTTGATCGCGGCCAGCGGCTGTTGCAACAGGGCCAGATCAACCGGTGGTAAATTGCCCGGCGAATGCAGCCGTTGCACCAATTCACCGACGCGCCGCACTGCGGTTTCATTGTTAAACTCGACCTTTGCACCGGCCATTGCTAACTGTTCGATCTGGCTTGCCAGATTCTGCGGATCGGCATCAGTACCGACGACGAGGGCAATCACTGCCAGGTGCCGCCCCGCGGCAGCTGCCGTGGCAATCGCTTCGGCAATTGCCACGGCGAGTTCACTGGCCGGATCGGGATGTGCACCGTCACCCAGCACTACGTCTAATAGGATCACGGCAGTTTCGGGATCGGCGGCTTCTTGGTGCAGCCGCTTGATGCGCAGTTC
>DAOTTR010000550.1:0-2744 GCA_034437715.1 Caldilineaceae bacterium | reverse complement strand
GATCCTGATCGAATGGCAAGCGAATCCGCAATAATCAATAATCAACGGCTAATGGTCAATGACATAGGGCAAATGACAAAAAACCGATGAACTTCTCCTTCACTACCCAACCAGCAACCTTTCTGGAACGCCCCAACCGCTATCGTATTGTCGCACAACTACACGAAGGCAATACGATTATCAATGCCCATTGCCCCGATCCAGGGCGGCTGCGCGAGCTGTTGATACCAGGGGTGACAGTCCATGTCAGCCAAGCCAGCCACCTGGCACGCAAAACAGCCTATGATTTGCGCTTTGTCGAACACCCCGAGCATGGTCAACTGGTTAGCTTGGATACACGCCAACCCAACCAAATTTTTCAGGAAGGCTTAGAAACGGGCTTCTTCGCCCCCTTCCGCGGCTACCAGACCATTCAGCGCGAAGTAACGCTGCCCTATCTCCCCGAGGCGACGGGTGTCCACAGCCGTATCGACTATCGACTCACCGATGCCGCCGGTCACCCCTGCTGGATCGAGGTTAAATCGGCCAGCTTGGTCGAGGATCGCTGTGCGCTCTTTCCCGACGCGCCCACCGAACGCGGGCGACGCCATGTATTGGAACTCACCGAACTGACCCAGTGCGGCATCCGCACGGCCATTGTCTTTATTGTGCAGCGGCCCGATGCCGATCGTTTGCGGCCCAAATGGGATACCGATCCGGCCTTTGCCCATGCCTTGGTCGCCGCCCACGCGGCTGGTGTGGAAATCTATGCCTATACCTGCATCCTCACCTTGCAGGCCGTCACGCTCAAGCAGGCGATTCCGGTTGACTTGAAGCCCAACCCTTGAGCATTTCTTATGAAACGCCAATGCGCAAACCCTTTACAAACGCGTACGTCTGTGCTATACTAGAATTGTTAATCAAGGGGATGTCCGGTTTCGACGGGGCAGGCAGTTCTTTGGTTGCAGGTCGTAGAGCGTCGGACTACGTTAAAATAGGCGCAAACACTATAAATGCCAAAACAGGCAAATCATTCAACTTCGGTTTCGCTAGCGCCCCTATGGCGGTTGCAGCCTAATTTCGGTTGAATTGATCCTCTAACCAGGATCACGGCCCGCGCTAGTGCCGCTCTCAGGCTAGACGGTTGCCGACATATACTGTTGAGTTGCGGGGGCTAGACGTCGATAAGGCCCTCTAAGACACATCGACTAGCCGAGCATCGGAATCCTGTCGCACGGAGTCCGCCCGGCGAAACACCAAATGCGCGACTAAACCTGTAGATGCTACTGGACAAATGTTTCGGACGCGGGTTCAATTCCCGCCATCTCCACACTGCAAAAACGGCTCGGATCAATCCGAGCCGTTTTTATTCCAAGACAATATGCGCTAGAATATCCTTGCAATCGTAGCAGATGGTCAAAACTATCTTTAGCAACGAGGAACGAAGGCTAATGCAAGTTACCCTACCCGAAGACTTATCCGTACGGCTACAGCAGCTTTCTATCCAACGGCGGCAATCCATTGAACAAATTGTCGCCGATCAGTTGCGCATGACGCTCGATGATCAGTTGACACAATTGCCTTTGGCAGAACAGATAGAGCTTCAAGCCTTACATTATCTGTCGGATGATGCTGTACGCGTCATTGCGGCTGAACAGATGCCCAAATCCTTTCGACAGCGCATGACGCAACTCATGAAACGCAATAGTCAAGCGACAATGACGCTGGAGGAACGCGAGGAACTAACTGCGCTCGTTGAAAGGGGTGATCAACTCATGTTACGTAAAGCGGAAGCAATTAATTTACTCCGTCAACGCGGGTACGTAGTATCCATCCAAGACTTTGCCCCTGCCCATGCCTGAGCGCTCTTGGCAAGCAACAAAGCAATACATTCATGCACGAGCACAAGGCTGCTGCGAATATTGCCGTACTTGTGAGGCAAATATCGGTCAGACCATGCATGTTGAACACATTGAGCCTAAAGGCACGAATGACTTGGATAATCTGTGCTTATCGTGCCCCAATTGCAATTTGAGCAAAGCTGTTGCCATCACAGCCCTCGATCCATTGACAGGCATGCAAGTAGCGCTCTACAATCCACGCCATCAGCAATGGTCCGAACACTTTGTATGGGCAGAAAATTATACCCAAATCCAAGGACTTACAGCTGAGGGCCGTGCTACCGTAGATCGTCTCAAAATGAATCGCCTGCGTATCGTCTTAGCCCGGAAGAGATGGGTGCAAATTGGTTTCCATCCACCGAAAGATTAACGCAAAATCTGAATAGTTTTGGGAGGACCCCGATCCATGCTCGATCCTGCAAGCCCAGCAGCATCCACAACCATTACGACAGCCGGTGGCGCAGTTGTACCTGGCACTGTCAATACCCAGGGTGGCAACTTCATTGGGCGCGACCAGATCAACAACAACTTTCTGCCCCACCCCGACCGCGCGCTTTATGTCAATGTACCGCCACTGCCGCCCTACCTCTATGGCCGCGCGGAAATTATCCAGACGTTAGTGGCCCGGTTGACCGCGGGCGCTAGTACCGCGCTCTGTGCCGAGGGCTTGCCCGGCGTCGGCAAGACGACGTTGGCCGTGGTATTGGCGCATCACAAGACAGTCCTTGCCCATTTCAGCGACGGCGTGCTCTGGGCCGGGTTGGGGCCGCAAGCCAACGTGGCGGCGATCCAGGCGCAATGGGCGACCGCGCTAGGCATTGACTTGGCCGACATAGCCGATCCGCACGCCCGCCGCCAACGGCT
>DAOTTR010000549.1:0-5944 GCA_034437715.1 Caldilineaceae bacterium | reverse complement strand
GCCACCATGGAAAAGCCGATTAAGAATTTGGGGTTCAGCCAGGGCGAATCCCAACGATTTAGTTTACCAGCGGGCACACCGGCAGCCGTTGTACCCGCAGTTGCTGTGGATACGGTCATTGGTTATCCCTTTCCATAGGTAATGCGCGGGTCAATGAGCGGGTAGAGCAAATCCAAAATAAAGACAGCCGTCGCCGTCCCCACAATCAAAATAAAAACAATGCCCTGAATCAGCGTGTAATCGGTGTTGACAATGCCCAAGTAGAGCAGATAGCCCATGCCGGGATAGGCAAAAATATATTCTACCAACGTTGCGCCACCCGCAATGGCCCCCAAATTAAGCGCCAAGGCCGTCACCTGGGGCAGGATCGAGTTGCGCACACCATAGGCCCAAAAGATGCGGTATTGGGGCAGGCCTTTGGCTTCGGCCAGGATCATATAATCCTCGCCTTCATTGGTGACCATCATGCCGCGCATGCCCAATGCCCAGAAGCCCATTGAGGTGATCACAATCGCCAGGGCAGGCAGTGTGCCGTGATGAAGCACGCTTAGAATAAAACCCGCGTTAAAGCCGACGGGGTTGGTGCTGCTGTACGCCCCCGAAGGCGGAAACCAACGTAGGCCAAAGGCAAAGAGATAGATTAGCAGGATGCCAAACATAAAAAACGGAATTGACGTAAAAGTGAGGGTTAACGGCAACAGATTGCGTACCCAGCCAGGTGTGCGTCGCCAGGCCAGGAGCGCGCCAATGAGATTGCCCAATACAAAAGAAATGAGTGTGGCCAGGGTAAGCAGGCCCAACGTCCAGGGCAGGGCATCAACCACCATATCATCAACGCGGCTGGGAAAGGAAGAGAGCGAGAAACCCAGATCAAAGGTGATGACGTTGCGCAAATAGGCCCAATATTGCACCAGAATTGGACCATCCAACCCAAAGCGGGCGCGCCAAGCTTCGATCATAGCTGCGCTCCCCTCGACATAACCCGACTGGGCAGAGAGCCGGCTGACCATCGCTGCCACTGGATCGCCTGGCGACAGGCGGGGAATAATGAAGATAATCGTCGCACCCAGCCAGATGGTCAACAGCCACATACCCAAGCGGCGTAGCACGTACCCTGGGGTCAGGCCAACCATGTGGATCTCCTATTGCACATCAGGTGCGGGTTCGCATATTGAGTTGGAAAGACAAGAATCAGCATAAATTACAAATTTCAGATAGGCAGGCGCAGGCGCTGATAATAAACATCAGCGCCTGTTCCTGCCACGAGAACCACTACCCGACTTTACATAGCCGGTTTATCTATTACCTTATTGAGCAGGTTGTAGATTGTGAACGATGACATGTGTATGTTGCCACCAGGTGGGCGGATGGATGAAATCTTCTTCAAAGGTCGGCCAGCCGGTCCAGTAGGTGGTGTCGAAGGGAATGATCTTCTTGGCCTGGGTCACTGGAATCACCGGCAGCTCGTCGATGTAGATCTTCATCGCCTCGTCAAAGAGCGCTTGCAGTTGAGGATCGCCCAACGGCAGGCTGCCCATTTCGTCGACGATTGCGCTATAGGCTTCGGCAGCCTCACCAGACCAGCGCATTTCATTGCGTTCCGAGCGTTCGCCAACCGGCTTGAGCCATTTGACATTTGCGTGATCCATGGAAGCCCATGGCTCGTTGACTGAATCGCACATGTGCCAGTTCATCTGGACATCGAAGGTGCCCATTTGGCGATTGGTGTCCCAGGTGCCGCCAGCTTCGTTGCGCGAGGTGGCATTGATGCCAACTGCTTGGAACTGCTCTACCAAGACCGCAGCAATGCGCTGCTTCTCGATAAAGGCTTCATGGGTGGACATGTTAATCGTCAGTTCCACGCCATCCTTCTCGTAGTAGCCATTGGCATTCAGGGTATAGCCCTTGGATTCGAAGATCTCCTTGGCTTGGGCCGGGTCAAAGGTCCAAAGGCGATCTAGGTCATAGGCACCGTTCTCAATCGCCGTGTCCACATAGGCATCCAACGGCGGGTAGGCGGGGAAGAAGTGGCGCGATTTTAGGGTCGTGCCTTCGTAAGCAATCTGCACAATCTGATCGCGATCAATGGCATAATTCAACGCCCAACGCATATCCTTGTCGCCCCACGGCTCGACCATGTGGTTGACAAAGAGTGTGCGCGAACAGGGATCGGGCACCCAGGCATAGGGCGGTTCGGTGAACCAAGTAATCACATTGGGGTTACGCGCCTGCAAGGCTTGCAGGGCACCCAGGGTAATGTCCATTAAGCTGTCGAGTTGGCCGTCGGCCATGAGGGCCGCACGGGTTTCTTCGGGGCCAGCCCAGGTCCAGACCATCTTCTTGGGTGCCGGGAGATCCATGAAACCGCTGGCGGTACCCCACCAGTTATCATCGCGCACATAGACAAATTCGGTCGGCCCAACACTGGCAAGCTTATAGGGGCCAGTGCCCATCGGCCAACCTTGCGCTGGATCATAGAACTTGAAGGTGAGGGGATCGACATCCTTCCAAATATGTTCGGGCACAATGTTGATACCGCCCCAAATGCGCACAGAGAAGTTATCCAGTTGGAAGCGGGGATTGGGCCGGGTCAGGTTGAATTGCACTGTCAGATCATCAATCTTCTCGATGCTGGCCACCCAGTCGGCCAAAGCAGCCGAACGTTGCAATTCGGGGGCATTGTCCAACATCATCTGCATGGTAAAGACCACATCATCGGCGTTGAAAGCCTCACCGTCTTGCCATGTCACACCCTCGCGCAGCGCCAACGTCCAGACATCAAAGGTCTCATTGCTCGTCATCTCTGTACCCAGCCACGGCTCAATCACGCCAGTCTGATAGTTCAGAATGAAGAGTGGCTCTAAGATGGCCTGATGATAGCCTTGATCCAACCGTGCGCCAGGGACAAAGGTGTTCCACAATTCGGGATCAGCGGCACGGCCACCATCAATATCCCAAATGACCGTCTCGGCACGCGACGCGTTGATATAGTCGCCGGCGGCCGTCTCCGCTGCGGGGGCCGCGGGGGCTTCTTCAGCAGGGGCTTCAGTGGCCTCTTCGGCGGGTACCGCGGTGGCCTCGGCGGTTGTCGCTTCGGCAGCGGGTGCCTCGGCCACGGGTTCCGCTGGCGTTGTCGTAGCACAACCAGCGAGGGTCATTGCCATAATCAGCAAAAGCCCCCAAAGTGTTTGGTGTATTCGTCTTTTAGACATCGTACAAACTGCCTCCTTTGGTTCTTAAAGATGGGAAGAAGCGTGGTAATTATTGATATAGCAACGATGGTGTGACAAGTGTGATGTGATGAATTTCAACTCTTTTGTACAGTGCGTTTCTTTTGTACAGTGCGTTGGGAAACAACAATACAATTCCACGATAATATGGTTGATCAATCCATAGACAAAATATTAAGTACCAATGTGGCGAGCGCCAATCAGGTTCAGTAACTGACTTTTGTGCGAGCAAATGTATACATGCCGTCGCAGGGATAGGGAAACGTATTGTGGTTTTTGTGACAAACTGTACAGCTTGGATTTAGATACAACTGGCTAGTGCAATTGGATATTACTGGGAGCAATTGCTTACCTGTAGCCACATCACATAGCCTAGTATACCGATATGACGTATCAGCGTCAAGCGCGGCACAATCTTGATCAACAATTTTATACTATGTTTCTGGCATCACTTCTACCCTCAGGGTGCATTTCACTTTTTGGGAAGTGTGCCGGGGACGCGCGACAACCACACCGGTTTGACAAACTGCACCCTGCTCGTCCCCGGCACACATTGCGCGCACGTTCTAAAATTTACCCTCAAATTACTAAGAAACCACTGCGGTTTCTTATAGAATGCTCTATGCCACCATGCTCGGTTGCTGAAATGCACCCCTACCCGCATGCATGATTGACAAAAACATGAAATGATGGAACTATTGATCTACCATCAATCCCTAACACACGATCAGACAAAAAATTTCAGATGAGCAATTTATGAAAATCACCGATCTCAAAACCATCGTGGTGGGCAATCCCTGGAAAAATTGGGTCTTTGTCAAGCTGTATACCGATGAAGGGCTCGTCGGTTTGGGCGAAGCCACCGGCGGGTTGTCTACCAAACCGTCAATTGGCGATCTGGAAGAGTTACGCCGCCATGTGATTGGCGAAGATCCACGCCACCCAGAACGTATTTGGTATAAGATGCACAAGGCGCGCTATCATGGCGCGACCAAGGGCATGAGCGCGATTGAGCAAGCATGTTGGGACATTCTGGGCAAAAGCCTGGGTGTGCCCTGTTGGCAACTCTTTGGCAGCAAGCACCATGACCGGTTGCGTGTCTATGCGAATGGTTGGTATCAAGGGCCACGTGAACCAGATTTTTTCGCCAAGCGCGCCAGCGAAATGGTGGCCCAAGGCTACACCGCTTTCAAATTTGATCCCTTCGGCGGTGCCTATCAACAGATTACTAAGGAAAGTGAAGAATTGGCTGTCGAAATTGTGCGCGCTATGCGCAAAGCAGTTGGTTCCAAAGTGGACTTATTGATCGAATTTCACGACCGCTTTACTGTCGGCACAGCGATCCGCGTGGGGCGCAAGTTGGATGAGTTCGAGCCAATGTGGTTCGAGACCCCCGTGCGCACCTATGATCTGACTGGCCATGTCGAGGTGGCGCGCAATGTCAAAACCGCGGTTGTGCTCGGCGAAGGCTTCAATGAGTTGCGCCAATTTGCCGACCTGCTCGCCTATCGCGCCATCGACGTGATCCAGCCCGAGCCGCAAACGTTGGGACCGTCACGCGCCCGCAAAGCGTTTGCGATTGCCCAAGCGTATGATGCGTTGGTTGCTTGCCATCAAGCGCAAAGTCCCTTTTGCACGGCCATGAATGCCCATCTACACGCCTCGATTCCCAATTTCCTGATCCACGAAAACTTTGACGACTCGCTGGAACCGTGGACATGGGATTTGTTGCAGGGCACGCCGCGTGTGGAAAATGGCTACATCACCGTGCCCGACACGCCGGGTTGGGGCGTGGAATTGAATGAGGAAGAAGCGGCCAAACATCCCTATGGCGAAACAAATTTTCTGCGGCTCTTTGAAGAGGGCTGGGAAACGCGCAAACCAGGCTAGCGATGCAGACGAAAAATCCGAGGAGAATCCCTAGTGAACCAAACCAAAACCAGCCTAATCGACCTGAGCCACACGGTCGAAGCGGAGATGATTACCTACAAAGGACTGCCCGCGCCACTGATTTGCGATTTTCTCAGTCGCGAAGCATCGCGCGCCATCTATGCCGCGGGAACCGAGTTCCACATCGGCAAAATCGAGATGGTGGGCAACACCGGCACCTATGTCGACGCGCCCTTTCACCGCTTTGCCGATGGCCTTGATCTGTCCGAATTGCCGCTAGAGTCACTCGTTAATCTAGCGGCAATCGTCGTGCGCGCCACCGAAGCAGGCCGCGTGATCGATGCGAATCACTTTCACACCCTTGAGCTCACCGGCAAGGCCGTGCTGATCCACACCGGTTGGTCACGTCACTGGCGCACAGATCAATATTTTGAGGATCACCCCTACCTGACCGAAGCGGCTGCTCTTTATCTACGCGATCAAGGAGCGGCATTAGTGGGGATTGATTCGTATAATATCGACGATATTCGCGATGGGCGGCGGCCTGTCCACACGACCTTGCTGGGGGCGAATATTCCGATTGCCGAGCACATGACCAATCTGGCGCAGGTGCCCGATCAAGGCTTTCGTTTTCATGCTGCCCCCGTCAAGGTGAAAAACTTTGGCACCTTCCCCGTGCGCGCCTATGCGGTGGTCGGGTAAGGCTTATAATGACCCCCAAGAACTAGACCAGAAGAGAAGGTGGATGTAGAGTAAGGATCCACATTCAAACTGGAGGTCAACATGACAGAAAAGAAACGCAAGCAACACAGTGCGGAGTACAA
>DAOTTR010000548.1:0-2207 GCA_034437715.1 Caldilineaceae bacterium | reverse complement strand
TTACCCTTAGCTCTCGTCGCTTTTGGTTACTTTTCAATCTTGAATTCTGGCTGATAGAAAATCTGCCTCTCTTCAACTTCGCCTTTTTCGCCCGATTTATTACCGGAAACTAAAGTTAAATGGTTTGTCCATTAGTACTTACCTACCTATCGGGTTCTGTCAAGCCAGTGCCTGCTCCTGGGTTGCCGCGGCATCCAGCCAATCTTCATCGCTTGTTTCAGCACTGGCATCAGCACTGGCATCATCACTGGTGGCATGAATATTGGGCTGCTCGCGAATGTTGAATTCCAGTTTCCACTTGCGATCACTGGTGCGTGCCACGCACCAGAGTTCCAGCGTGCCGACTTCGGTTACCTTGCTTTGCAACCAAACGGGAATCAGCGCGCTGCCCGTTTCCTGGTCGCTGCTGGGCAAGTTGGCTTCCAGGGTCGCGACCTCTTCGATCTCGCCGCCCCAGTCATCCACTTCTTCGCCCACCGCATCTTCTTTACGCGTGCTGGACGCGAGAAAGTGAAAGACGGCCTGCTCGCCCACCACCAACCCAAATTCTTTGCTGCGAATGTGCTCTTCCTCCCCCTCTTCCATACCAAAGGGCACAACACAAAGCGCTTTCAGTGGTGTGGGAATGCCGGGCACAGCGGGCATGGTACTTTCAATCCCAATGTAATAGGTGCGCGGGGCCCCCGCACGCACGCGGATCCCGCGCCCTTTGCGCACCAAGCCATAGTAGGCCGCACCAATCGCCACGGCCAAGTCTAGGTCAGCAGCGGGCAATTCGCGCAGAGCTTCGTTACCGCTCCACTGGCGCAAGGCATCCAGCACCTGGCCGCGCAATGGCTCGGCTTTCATCACCCCGCCGTTAAAGAGCACCGCCGACGGGTAGGGTGTAGTAGCGGTTGATTCTTCACCGGCGGCCTGACGGCTCAAGAAATAGGCCAGATGGCGCGTAATGGCTGGGTCCGAAGCGTAGGGTAAGCCCATTTCGCGCATACCCACTTGCGGTTTGCGTTCGGGATAAGCTGTCGCCGGGCCGATGGGAAAGAAACCATTGAGCAGCATGGCTTCCAGCTCCTGGCGTGTCAACTCGGTGCGAATGGTGCCACCGATCAACGAGCTACCGCGCCCCAAAATCACCAGCGGTTCACTCTCTAGGTCGGGATGATTGAGCAAGCGTTCTTTGGCCTTGCGACAGCTCTGTACAAGGCCGCGAAATTGCCAGTTGTCCAGATTGGTCTTTTTCTGCGCCAATTTGGCACGCATGGCATAGGCCAGGGTCAAGTCCATATTGTCGCCGCCCAACAAAATATGATCACCGACGGCGGTGCGACGCAAGACAAGATTGCCCTCCTCGTCGCTCACTTCGATCAAGCTAAAGTCACTGGTGCCGCCACCAATGTCACAGATGAGCAGTGTCTCGCCCACCGTGATCTGCTCGCGCCAGCTGCCATGATAGGCTTCTAACCAGGCATAGAAGGCGGCGGTCGGCTCTTCGAGTAGCGTGAGATTGGGCAACCCGGCCAACTGCGCCGCTTGTACCGTCAACTCGCGGGCCACCGCATCAAACGAGGCGGGCACGGTGAGGTACAGTTCTTGCGCTGTCAGGCGCAAGTCTGCGTCCGCTTGCGCCATTTGCTGATCCCATGCATTGCGCAGGTGCGCCAAGTAGCGGGCGCTAGCCTCTAAGGGCGACAGCCGGCGGCCATCGGCGGGCGCGTCCCACGGCAGGATCGCCTGTGTGCGATCGACGCCGCGGTTGCAGAGCCAGGACTTGGCCGAGGCGATCAGGCGATTGGGCAATTCAGCGCCGCGTGTACGCGCATATTCGCCGACAGCATAATCCATATCGGTTTGCCAGGGCAGCGCAAGGCCGCCTTCGGGCACTTCATGGGCACCGGGCAACAGCAAAAACGACGGCAACAGGGGCTGCGCCTTTACCTCGCCAGGGCTAACAATCTGCGGAATTTCTAGCAGATGAATTTCTGGTTGTTCGTCGTCGGCGAGATTGGCTTTTGTATAGGCCAGCACGGTGTGCGTGGTGCCCAAATCGATACCGACAATATAAGTAGGGGTCGTCATTGCTCATACTCCTTACCGATCAAAACCGGCATAGCTGCATACACTACGTTACGTTTGAACGTTGTGCATCAGCCACCGATTTTCCGTTATCGTTCCACTTCCACTTCGGCCGCGGCCACGACCGATTGGGC
>DAOTTR010000547.1:0-1709 GCA_034437715.1 Caldilineaceae bacterium | reverse complement strand
GGCGCAAAGAGATCACCAATGCGCACTTCGATCTTATCGGCTACCCGATTGACTTGGGCATTTTGGGTCACCAACGTTTTGGCTTGCTCCTCAATGTCAATCCCGACGATGTGCGTGTCAGCATCCGTCAACAGGGCAAAACCGATTGAGAGTACCCCGCGCGCTACGCCCATCTCCAAAATGCTTTTTAAGGGATTGCCCGTTTGTTTGAGCTGGGTGACCAGATCGGGCAAGTTGTACACAAAAGTATCTAGATAATAATCGGTCTTAACGCTCCAATCCTCTTGGTGAACGTTGTATTGCTGGCCGTTCTTCATCACGGCCGTGTATGTGTCTCCACCGGAGGAAGTCATTGTCAGCCCCATTGCGCGGGCTGGTGGGGCGATTGTTGCTTGCATCATCTGCTCTCCTCTTGTGAGTTGTTATTGACAGGGCAGCCTCGCCCCCGGCCCCTCTCCTCAACGGTAAAGCTGTTTCAGAAGAGGGGAGCAAATCAACTGCTGGATATAATTCTGCAAATTCTTGATCACCGGCGCTGGATCTTCCACCCAAAAAGGATAGTGCAAGCTCAACTTGTCGCCGCGATAGCCATGTTCTTGCAGATAGGCATAGAATTCACGCAAGAACGCCTGCCCCGCGGCTGACTGTACCAGCGTCATTAAGACAGCATCCGGCGGCGTCGTGGTTAGGATCTGGTGTACAACTGGCGATGCCAATGCCTGGCGGCTCAACACCCACAACGCTTGGCCGCTTGCCAACGTTTTGCTTTCAAAGCCGGTCAACAATTTGTAGGCATCAAAAGGTGTAGCCTCGGTAAACAGCTCAGCATAGAGATCAGCAAACTGGCTGATCGCATACATCGATGGCAGGAAAAGCAGGAAGTGAATCTCCCACACCCGTTGAAAACGATGTTCCGTTTCGTGCAAATGGGCCAGCAGCGCCGGCAAAGAGGCAGCGGCTAAATCAAAGTTGTGCCAAGCAGCCAAGTGCGCCTCGATCTCCGGCAACCATCTGCCTTGCCAAAGTTCTGCAAGTTGCGCCATAGCGGTGCGCAATTTCGCTTCCGACGCCTGTGCCAGTTTTGTGCTTTCGTCTGCCGACAGCGCCAACGGCGCTATATGGACGTAGAGATAGGTGTTTATGCAACGGTCATGGACTGCGATTGGAATCGCATAGGCGCGTGCGGCCTTGGTCAAGCCGGCATCGACCGCTCCTTCAATCAGGCAAAACTCCAATGGCGTCACCTGATCCGGGTAGTGGAGGCGATCTTGCATCCACAGCCGCGCCGCATCCTCGGCGTGCCGCCATTGGATTGGAAAATCGGTTGGAATCGCAAGCGCGCGGCTCATGCTCGTTTCCTATCCCTTCGCCGGTTTTTGCAATAGATAGGCGTGATAGCTGATCTTGCCCAGCATCTGGTAGACTTGCCAGGAATACATTCCCAAGGCTGTTTCGTACGATGCACGGCCAAAGCGTTCAACCACGGCGGCTTCTGCGCGTTGCAGCCGGGCAATCCCCATCAGATGATGGGCGCAGCGGCCCTCCTGTTGTTCGTAAAATTCAGCAAATTCGCTGCCATGCGCCTCGCTCTGTACGATGGTAAAGCCGGCGGTCTGGAGGGCGGCTTCGACCTGCGGGCGCTGCATACTTTCCTCGACAAAACCGAGCCGTTGGCGGAGCCGCGCCGCTTCTTGCGGTTCGAGCAGACT
>DAOTTR010000546.1:0-8047 GCA_034437715.1 Caldilineaceae bacterium | reverse complement strand
TGCAAGGTAAACTCATCGCCGGGGACGATGCCCGTGCCGGTCATCAACAGCACACCGGCAGGAAATTCGATCTCGCGCACGAGATACATTGCCAGATCGGGGAAGGTGCGCTTCATGTTGCTGGTGCTCGTCTCGCCCTCGAAAACCGTTGCGCCAGCGCGCTCAATTTGCAGCTTGATCGTCAAATTGATAAGTTCGTCTGCCGCCGCCAGTTGAATACCAGGACCAACCGCACAGGAACCGGTGTAGGTTTTGGCCTGGGGCAGATAAAGTGGATTCGCCCCTTCAATGTCGCGCGAGGACATATCATTGCCCACCGTGTAGCCAACAATTTCACCACCCGCATTGATCACCAAGACCAATTCTGGTTCAGGCACATTCCACTTAGAATCCTGGCGAATGCGCACCGGCTGACCACTGCCTACCGTGCGCCAACCAATCTGCTTAAAGAAAATTTCGGGGCGTTCGGCGTCGTAAACTTTCTGATAGACATCAGCGACAGTCGATTCAGCTTTGCGCGCATCGCGGCTGCGTAGATAGGTAACGCCGCTGCCCCACACTTCCTGGCTGGCTTCAATCGGTGGCAGCAGGGGTGCGTCGGCAACTGATTCGCCCGACGATAGCGCGCCCAGCAAGGTCAGCATGGCAGGCTGTGGCAAGGCAAGGAGTGCGGACAGGGTGAGACCTTGGGGCAGGAATTGACCATCCAACGCCCAACGCGAGCCGCTGGCAGTTTGGTGGCAGGTGAGATGCATACGTTCCTCCTGATGACTGATGGTTAGGACTTGCACCTGAATAATAGGGTGGGGTCAAAGGCAAGCCCAGCAATGAACAGATCCGAAACTGCTGCTAGTGTACCAGTGATAAGCAGTCCTGCCAAGCGCGGATAAGCGCGTGGGCAGGTGTAGCGTACCCTTTACTGCTGCTTTGCGCGCCATGCGACAAACTCGGCCTTGGTCGCGTCATCGGGCGGATAGACGCCCACGATACTCGCGCCGCCGGCAATCTTCTGCTGAATAAACTCTTCCAGCCGCTCTTGTTCGTAGGCATCATGCGCGATCTCCTCGGCCAGCTTGGCGGGAATTGCGACCACCCCTTCGCCGTCGCCTACGATCACGTCGCCGGGCATCACCAACACACCTCCGCACCCAATCGGCACATTGGTTTCCAGCGGATGATGGATGGTAAAGGAAGTGGCAGCATGGGCACCCTGCACATAGGCGGGAAAATTCAATTCGCGATAGCCCGGCGTATCGCGCAGCGCGCCATCGGTTACTAGCCCGCGCGCGCCGCGTGCAATCAAGCGTGTGGCAAGGATGTTGCCCAGTGTGGCGGCGCGCACATCGCCGCGCGCGTCGATCACCAGCACGTCATCCGGCTCGACGCTTTCCACAGCAATGCGCTGCACATTTTTGCTATTGTCATAAAGCTCGTCAACCAGATCCTCGCGCATGGGCACATAGCGCAACGTGAAGGCGTAGCCCACCAGTCGCAGATCGGGGCGCAGCGGATAGACACCGAGCAAGAAGGTATTGCGAAAGCCACGTTTATTGAGTTGTGAGGTGAGCGTCGCCGTCGAAACGGTGTGCAATTTATCGAACGCTTCTGGCGTCAGGGTAACGGGACGATTGAGTTGAGTCATGATTTCTATACATTTCTAGCTATATAAGCGCGATATAATTGGCTAGAGCATTAGGGTCTCGCAGACCCTAACGCTCTACGATAAGTCGATGTGGATTACAGATCAAAAAAAGGTGGCCGTTCACCGCGCCAGACCTGAAACGCCACCGGAATCCGCCCGACATGATTGGGAATGATTGGGATCAATATTGGGTGGCAGATCTGTTTCGGCAAACCAAGCCTGTTCCAGAGTTTCGTGGCTGTGTGACGGCGTGGCAATAGGCGGTTTGTCCAGCAGGCGGCAGAGAAAGACAAACTGATACATGTGATGGGGCGAGGTTGAGCCCCACAAGCGCGAGTCAAAAACACCGGCCAACCCTGTAACTTCACAGTAGTGACCAGCCTCCTCTAGCACCTCGCGCAACACGCCTTCTGCGGCGGTTTCGCCCACGTCCAGCGCGCCGCCGGGCATGGCCCACAGGCCATTATCGGCGCGCCGAATGAGCAACATGCGCCCAGCCGCATCCATGATCGCAGCATCGCCCACCGCAAAGGGCGTCAGATGGCTCAGCAGTGTGTTGCGCAGCGGCTCCAGCGTATCGAGCGTGACGCCAGAAGCAAGCGCCAACATGGCGAGCGCAATGCTCTGGATCTTGTGATAGCGCTCCTGGTTATAGATATCCTTGTTATAATAGAGACCATGCGCAGCCATGGCACGTAGCTCATCGGCCCAGAGCGCAAGTTGTTGCGTGGGAGTCATGGTGTTCACCAACGCGTCGCTTGAAATTTCCAGCCAGGTTGCTTCTTCTGCATCTCAATCTCATCATTGCGCTCGGTCAGGCCACAGGCTTTATACTGTTCATGCAATTGGGCCAGTGCCGCCCGATCCAGTTCAATCCCAAGGCCCGGTTCATCGGTCACTTCGATACTGCCATCCTCGATGGGGATGGTGCCACCAACAACCACTTCTTCGGACTGCCAGGGGTAATGCGTGTCGCAGGCATAGGTTAGATTGGGAGTAGCCGCCGACAAATGGGCCATTGCCATCAACGAGATGCCCAGGTGGCTGTTCGAATGCATAGAGAGACCACGGTCAAAGGTCTTGCAGATGCGCGCCAATTCGACCGAAGCACGCAGACCGCCCCAGAAGTGATGATCGCTCAGAATAATATCTTCCGAGCCAAGGCGGACGCTGCCCGGGATGTCGTCAAACGAAGTGGTACACATATTGGTAGCAAAGGGCATGGAGAGGGCTTGGCGTGCCTTGGCCATATTTTCTTGGCCGCGCACGGGGTCTTCGTAATATTCGAGTACCCCTTCTAGCCGTTTGCCGACGCGGATCGCAGTATCCACTTGCCAAATCGCATTGGGATCCAAGCGCAAGGGCGTGCCTGGGCCAAACGCTTCATACATGGCCAGGATCGCATCGGCTTCCGCGTCGGGTGGCATGACGCCGCCTTTGAGCTTAATCGACTTAAAGCCAAAGTGCTTGCACATGGCCTGTGCCTGCGCCACCACGCCTTCGGGGTCCAGCGCAGCCTTTTGCCGCGCCGCCGCCCATCCGGTGGCAGCAGGGTCAGTGCCAAATTCGAGCTTGCCCCCCGCACCTTCATATTTGTAGAACAGATAGGCAGAAAATTCGGGCCGGCGGCCGCGTGCGCCTGGCACGCGCCCACCCAGCAGATCACAAACGGGACGACCAGTGGCCTTGCCCATAATATCAAATAGTGCAACTTCAATGGCGCTATTTACGTGCACAATGCGCCGTTTGTCCCACGGCGACTCGCCGCGCTCGCCCGCGCCGTCATTGCCAAAGCGTGCAAACAAGCCTTCTTGCACCGCATTAAGTTGGAAGGGATCTTTGCCAATGACAACCTCGCGGGCAGCCTCAAGCGCCTGCGTGCTGGCGACACTGCCCGGCACTTCGCCCAACCCATAAATATTGTCATCGGTTACAATTTCAACAATGGTGCGCAAGGCATAGGGCGCATGCAGGCCGGCGGCGTTGAGCAGCGGCGGATCGATAATCGCAATGGGGGTGACATGCATATCGGTGATTTTCATAAGTTCCTCACTTTGTCAGTGCTGAGAGATTATGGCGAATGGCGGCTGATTTCACTGCAAGGATGGCAACAGATCGAGCAAGCAAGAGACGCGCGCCCCTCTCTAGAATCTGGGTTAGGGAAGTCGGCCCACAGTGTAACGCATAGTGTAATCGAATCGCTAAGTAGCGTCAATCTGCCTACAGCGTTAGCACCCGCGTAAGAAACACTGGGATAAGCACTGTGACAAATATTATTAGCATGCTTGGCGCTCACCTGGAATTGTGCTACGATCCGCTCTGCGCTTGTGTTGAAAACGGAAAGTTATGCTCCCTGCCGAAACAGACAATTTCGCATTTTCGACAAGCTGTCGTGATTGATTTTTATTTATTTGACAAACTAAGGACATAAAATGAACGCGCAAGAACGCTATCTCTTTGATCTACAGGGCTTCATCACAGTGCCCAATGCGCTGGACGCCCAGCAATTAGCCGAACTGAATCGCATTTGGGATGAACGCATTGCTGCAGAAACCAATGCAGAGATTACCACGCAACGCTGGGGCAACTTGCTGAGTTGGGGAACAGCCTATCGTGACTTGATCGATAATCCACGCATCACGCCCTATCTGGAAGAATTGCTTGGCAACCGCTTCCGCCTGGATCATGACTACGCCGATCTGATCCGCAGCGGCAAAGGGCCGATTGGGACACGCTTGCACGGCGGCAGCACGCCCTTTGATCCGTCGCAGTATTACCGCTTTCAAAACGAACAGATGCACAATGGCTTGAGCGTGGTCGCCTATAATCTGCGCGATGTCAATGAGGGGGATGGCGGCTTTGGCTGTGTGCCCGGCAGCCACAAGAGTAACCTTCCCTTCCCCGATGAATGGAAAGAATTGGAGCATTTCCAACCCTTTATGCGCGCCGTGACCGGCCCAGCCGGAACCGCCGTGATCTTTACCGAAGCGCTCACCCATGGCACCCTACCCTGGAAAGGCAAAGGGGAACGGCGCACGCTCTTCTATAAATTTAGCCCCCATGCGCTCTCCTGGTCGGCCAAATATTACGACGCCGCCCAATATGAAGGGTTAAGCGAACGCCAACAGGCCATTATGGAAGCACCCAACGCCCGCTACCGCAACCGCTAGGGTGTTGTGAATAAATTACGATGCGATCAAGATCGTAGGTCACGTTTGTGCGGTTACAAACCGGACATTCTTCATGGAACGGGCACGTCACGTTACAAACGTGACCTACGATTCAAACGTACTCCCTACTTTTCACACCCTAGCCCTTAACGCTGCCCGCTGTCAAGCCAGCCACCATAAAGCGCTGACCATACATGTAGAAGATCACAACCGGCACCGAGATGATCAGCGACGCCGCCATCAACATGCCCCAGGGGTAGACATCGCCAAAGATCGTTTGGGCAAGACCAACCGGCAGCGTCATCAAACGTTCGCTGCTGATAAAGACAAAGGCAAAGAGAAACTCTTTCCAGGCGTTGGTAAAGGCAAAGAGCGTCACCGCCAGGAGTGCCGGCGCGGCCAAGGGCAAGGTAACGCGCAGGAACGCTTGCAGGCGCGTCGCCCCATCCACCATGGCCGCGTGTTCTAACTCTTCGGGAATGGCGCGATAGTAGCCCATGAGCAGCCAGGTTGCAAACGGAATCATCCCGGTTGGATAGGTCAGAATCAGTGCCCAGCGCGTGTTGATCACCCCCAGATCAGCCAGAATGCCATAGAGGGGAATAAACATGAGCGCGCCCGGCAACAGATAGGTGATCAGCAAAACCGTGGTCATGGTCTGCGCGCCCCAGAAGCGCAGCCGCGCCAGGGCATAGCCACTCAGTGCCGCAATAAAGACCGCCAATACGGTCGTGGTTATGCTCACAATTGCCGAGTTGCGGAACCAGAGGAAAAACGGTTGCTCGGTAAACAAGCGATCAAACTGCTCGAAGGTCCATGGCGCTGGCCAGAAGATGTCTACGCGTTGCCCAATTTGCAAATTCCCCTTAAAGGCCGTGACCAGGATCCAGTAGAAGGGAAAGAGGATAAAGAGCAACATGAGCGCCATTGCAAGGCCACGCGCAAGGCCGCCCAAGCGGTTGCTGCGCGTGCGGTTGCCCACGCCGCTGGCGGGCAAGGCGTTCGTAATCAGTTGGGCCAGCAGCATAAAGGGCAAGATAATGATTGCGCCGATGCTGCTCAACACCCACCCAATCCCATCAATCACCCTATCCTGCCAGGCATTGCCGATCTCGTCGCGCGAGGCATCACGGCGCATGTAGCGCGAAAGCAGCAAGATGAAAATGGCAAGCACAGGCGTCAAGCTGAAGGCAATCGCAGTGCCAGGGCCAAATTGCAGGCCGCGGATCGCCTTTTCATAGGCCATGATCGAATAGACTTTGGTGACATTGCCCGGGCCACCGCCCGTCAGGAGGAAGATCGTCTCGAAGCCATTGAAGGTCCAGATCGTAGAGAGCAAGGTCGCCACGGCGATCACATAGCGCAGGCCAGGCAGGGTAATATAGAGGAAACGCTGCCAACCATTCGCACCGTCAATCTCCGAGGCTTCATATAGCTCGGCATCAATGGATTGCAGGCCAGCCAACAAGTTGACGGTAAAGAAGGGAATACCCGCCCACACATTCACCATAATCACACTCATCATGGCTAGCCGCGGATCAGCCAGCCATTGGATGGGCCGGCCCACATCCATAAGACCCAACCCAATCAAGATTGGATTCAAGCCGCCAAAGAGCGGATCCAGGATCGAGCGCCACGCCAGGGCTTGCACCACCGAGGGAATGATCCAGGGCAGCAAAACCAGCCCCGTGAACAAATTGCGCCAGCGTTTTTGCGAATGCAGTAACAGGGCCGCGCACAGCCCCAAGATCAGCTTGCTACTGATCGAGCCGGCGGTAAAGATCACCGTATTGCGCACAGCCTGTAGATAATAGGCATCTTGGTAGAGCCGAATGTAATTATCAAACCAGATAAACTTGGTTTCGCGCGCCAGCGTGCGAATTGTCATGCTGGTATAAAGCGCCTTGAAGAAGGGCCACCCAATAAAGACCACCATCAAAATCACAATGGGTGCGACAAAAGCGAAGCCAATCTGCCAGTCGCGGCCAAAGATGCGCTGCATAACTGGACGACGGGGGGCCGTGCTAAACGTGGCCGTGGGTAACGACTCTGCTCGTTGTGCCATGAAAAACTCCTTATGCCTATCGGAACAACACCAGTCAGCAATCGAAACGGTGACATTCCTACGATAGAAAAACGCTACGCACACAGAGAATGACCTCATGTGCATAGCGTTCTCTGCCTGCTAAATTCGATTATTGAAGGTTGGATGGGTGGCAAGTAGACGATCTATAAACTGGAAAGCTAGGCTGCGTCTCCCAGTCCTAATTCTCTGGTCTCCCGGTCTCCAACCACTGTAGAAAGTCTGCTTCAATTTCTGGTGACCACGCGCGATCGACTTCACCAGGGGTGTAGCGATTTTGGCGCAACCGTAAATGACCAAATGCGTCGCGGCGCATAATATCTTCGCCCCGATCCACCACTTCTTGCACCAAGTGAGCAGGAATAAAGGTGACCCCGGTGGGTGTTCCCAGCACCACATCACCCGGCAACACCGTCGCTTCGCCAATCCGAATCGGCAGATTGATACCAGCCAGTGTGACATCTTTGATCGCCGAAGGATGAAAGCCACGGCAGAAAAACGCCACATCATCCAGGTGGCTAAGTCCCCGTTGGTCGCGAATCCCGCAATCCATTACCGCACCCGCGTGGGTGCGCGTCTTGACCGAAGTGCCCAGATTGTCGCCAATAAAGGTGCCATCTTTGACTTTGCCAAACATGTCCACAACCATGACATCGCCCTGCTCTAGCGTATCGATGACCCAAGAATTCTGGCCACCAATGCGCCCATCCGCTTTGCCCTGCTCTTCGACCAGCTCCTGAAAGTCAGGCCGATGGGGGAGCATCATCGCCGTCACGGCGCGGCCCACCAAAATACGCCCTGGGTGAACTTCGAGCCAGTTACCTTCAAATTGCAGATTGTAGCCATGCCGGCGCAACACGCCCCAAGCTTCTTCAGTGGAGATCGGCTTGAGCCGTTCTAACAGATCATCGGATACACGCGGGCGACCATTGGGCTCACGTTCCCCTTCATATTTGCGGGTCAATTCCAAAATCAGCGCACGTGGTGCTTCAATATGCATAAATCAGTTCTTTCAAGATAAGGAAGTAAAGGGTAAGGACAGTAGAAAGAAATAAGTATCCAGTAGGGGCGGCTTGCAGCCGCCCGTTCGCAGCGAGCCAAACGCGGGCCGGCTGCGAGGCCACCCCTACGCATGATTTTGTTTGGCAAGCG
>DAOTTR010000545.1:0-1897 GCA_034437715.1 Caldilineaceae bacterium | reverse complement strand
CACAAGGTCCGTTTTTTTTCGTTCATTTTATTCAACATGGCTCTAATCCTTGATTTATCGTTATTTTTATTCTATTTTACCACCTTTTTAGCTTAACTTAATGGCAGTGTCCCTAACCCTCCCCCAGATTACTAACCTTTACCCACATCTTTGGGTAACTAGTAGATCCCGGCGTAAATAAGGTACCCTATTTTTACCATGATGTACACGAGTAACGTGCCTGATTGACTGCCGTGGTATCTACGCCCAACTGTACTAGGGAGGGTGAGCGTGCCGGGGACGGCCCCAAAACAGAGCGTAGTGGCATCAAGCCGCTGGGCCGTCCCCGGCACGCCTTGCCTACGGCCAACTTGTGGGTAAAGGGTAGCCTAGTAAGGGAGGGAACCATTGGCTGCGGTATCGGGTACCCTTTGGGTGCCTCCCCTGATCTGGGGAGGATGGGAGGGGGTTACGTTTTATCCGCAAAGAAGCCCAGATTTTCTTTCATGTGTGCGCGCACGGTATCTTCGTTGAGTTTGACGCCCAGTCCAGGTCGCGTGGGTACGGCAATATGGCCGGCATGAATTAGCGGCGGCTCGTCGAGCAGCTTCGCCCAGACCGGATCGTGCAGGTGATGAAATTCCAAGGCCAGAAAGTTGGGCGTTGCGGCCATCACATGACAAGTGGCAATTGTCTCAATTGGGCTACCAATGTTGTGGGGCGCAATCGGCATGTAATACATATCGGCCAGGTCGGCAATGCGGCGACCTTCCAACAGCCCCCCCGCCTTGGCCAGATCGGGCGAGACAATGTCGGCAGCCTGCTGCTGGATCAACTCGCGGAAGCCAAAGCGCGTGTAGAAATTCTCACCCGTGCAGATGGGGGTGCGCGTCGCCGCGGTGACTTTGGCCATGGCCGCCACATTCTCCGGCGGGATCGGATCTTCGAGCCAGAGCAGGTTCAGATCCTCAAAAGCGTGGGCAATCTTCTGAATGTCCACCGGCGCATAGGCCCAATGTGCATCAATTGCCAGATCGGTATTGCGCTGTAAACTGCCGCGTACAGCACTGACAATCTCGACATAATGGGCAATATCATCGTTGCTGATGCAGCGGTTGTAGCGGTCGCGCCGGGTGGGCAATGGGTCGATGTCAAATTTGAGCGCCGTAAAGCCAAGCGCCTCCACTTCCTGGGCTTTGGCGATGTAGGCTTCGGCGGTCTCACTCTCACCGGCATTGCAATCATTGTAGAGACGAATTTGGTCGCGGAATTTGCCGCCCAACAACTGCCAGATCGGCACACCATGTGCCTGCCCCGTAATATCCCAGAGCGCGCTTTCGATACCGCTGATCGCGCTCATGACAGCACCCTGGTAAAAGCCCGAAGCGGACATACGGTACATCATGTCGCGAAAAAGTTTGTCCACATTGCGCGGATCCTGGCCGAGCAAGGGCGCTTGCAAGCGCGGATCGACCACAATTTGATGTACCCCCGCGCCATGATAGGCTTCGCCAATGCCGGTGATCCCTTCGTCGGTCTCCACTTTCACCAGCACCCACGGAAAGGGTTGCAGCAAAACGGAACCGATACGGGTAATTTTCATAAACAAACTCCTGTTGATTCAGCGCGTAGATTGTTGTTTGAGCTGGGCGTGACGCAATAGAAATTCGGCTCCGGCGGTGCGCCACGGGTTGCTCAGGCCATGCCCGGCATCCTCGACCACATGCAGTTGCAGCGCCGAAGCACGGGCCACACTCGGCTCTTCAAGTGCCAACAGACGCAGAGCCAGCCGCACACAATGATCGCTGCCCACACGATCATCATGGTTGCCAATCGACATAAAGACGGGCCGGTTCGCCAGTTGCGCCGCCCAATGATTGAGATCCAACGCAGCCACCATCGGTCGCGCGCGTACAGC
>DAOTTR010000544.1:0-7381 GCA_034437715.1 Caldilineaceae bacterium | reverse complement strand
TAAGTAAGACAGTGAATCAGTAGGACAGTAGAACAGTGTTTGTACTGTCTCACTGTCCTACTGATTCACTACTGATTCACCGGAGAATAGTATGGTTATTTCCGCCCAACTGTACTAGTGTGTTTACGCGCTCAACGACCAGGGGCAGAGCAGATTGCCCTGGGCCCCAAATTGCAGTGGGGTCTCTTCTTTGATACTCAGGCGGGGGTGCGCTTCCACATCTTTGCGCAGGTTGGGGCTTACCCACATATGATCCAGCGTCAGCGTGTCTTGAATAAAGACGATGCGCGCATCGGCCCACGGGCGCGCACAGCCGCGCAACGCCACTTGCAACGCGCGCTTGTCATCGGCAATAGTCATGGGCATGCTCGTGCGGTACATGCCAAAGATGCCCGACGTGATCGTGTTGGTATAGGTCGAGATCCAGTCGATCTTCTTGGCGATGCGCGCGGTCATCACATTGGCCAGCCCCATGCCACAGGCATTGCCGTGGGTTTCTTCGGTGAGATCCAAAACTACAATCACCGCGATATCGACATTGCCAAAGGCTTCGGGTTGGCGCGGGATCAGCAAACGGCTGATAATATTGGTGTCCATGCCGGTGCCACTAATGTTCTTGCCCAGTTGGCGCACAACCAATACGTCGATCTCTGGGAAGGGCAGGCTCGCCATGAGCGACTTGGCCTCTTCGAGCAGTTTTTCTTCGGGCGCTAACCCCACTTTGTCCGCGGTCAATCCTTCGATTTTGGCCGTGCCGTCATAAGCATTTTCTACCACAGCCAACGCGCCGACAAAGTTGGTATTTTGTTCATAGAGGCGTGCCGCTGGAGCCAGATACTTTTGGAAGTTGGCTCCGCCACCCCCGTGCATGATCGCTGCGCCATGTTGTTTGCCCCAACCGATTACACACATCTTCGACGGGCCGCTTTCCAGATGACTGCGGAAATCGGTGTGCGGCTTCACGCGACTGATCAGCAGACAATGATCGGCGGCGGCGGAAATCACATCTTGAAAAAGTGGTGGCCCGTCGGGAATACGCCCGATCTCTTTGACTTCCATCGTGGCGCGAATTTCGGCCCCGATACTCGCCTCAGTCACGCCCAATTCGGCGAGCATGGTCTTTTGGCCTTCGGCGGTTGCACCGCCGTGGCTGCCCATAGCCGGCAGCGCAAAGGGCTGCATCCCCGCTTCGCGCAACCCGTCGATCGTCGCTTTGACAATGATCGGCAGATTGGCGATGCCGCGGCTACCGACACCGACCGCGACCGACGCGCCGGGCTTCATGCGCGCCAATAGGCCGCCTTCTTTCAGCGCGCGCTTGGCCGCGGCGCTAATGTCGCCCACATCGGGCGCGTCAAAGACCTGCTTGATCGCTAGCAGCGATTCGGGGAGATCTGCTGGAAAATCGAGCTGTGGAATCTGGTCGAGTAATTGCATAAGGGTTCCTCACCTTTCTTGGTTCGCATTACGGGGGCGATTTTATCATACAGCGATTGTAGGTTACGTTTGTAACGTGACAGGGGCGTTCAATACAGCCATACAGTTTTTAACCGGATAAGTGTCACCGCTCAAGGCTTTGCTGGGACGTTTTCGTGGCCTTGGGCAAATTGTCACGTTACAAACGTGACCTACGTTAAACTGGTTTTGCGCACTAGTACAGTTGGGCGTAGATACCACGGCAGTCAATCAGGCACGTTTACTCATGTACATCATGGTCAAAGTAGGATGCCTTATTTACGCCGGGATCTACTAGTACAGTTGGGCGTAGATACCACGGCAGTTAATCAGGCACGTTACTCGTGTACATCATGGTAAAAATAGGGTACCTTATTTACGCTGGGATCTACTAGTTCAATGAATAGGATCAAGTATACACAAAAAGTCGGCAGAAGCGAAGCAGGGCAAATGAGAAACCCATTACAAAAGGCGCTTTTCGGAAAATAGCGATACTGCTATAATGCAACTATCAATCAACCTGGCTAGCCACTAGCCACAGACGCTTCGCCAACTGACCTCTATTCGCCCTTATTGATTAGGAGTTTCTACCTTATGCTCATTATTGACGCGCATCTCGATCTGTCCATGAACGCCATCCAATGGAATCGCGACTTGTTGCTTTCTACCTATACCATCCGCACGCTGGAACAACGCACACCGGGCAAAGGCCGCGCCCAGGGTACAGTTGCTTTTCCCGAAATGCGCCGTGGCCGGATTGGCCTCAGCGTGGCAACCTTGATCGCGCGCTCAACAGGCCGCACAGTGCCACACATTGACTATCATTCACCCACCCAAGCCTATGGCATGGCCCACGGTCAATTGGCCTATTATCGCGCCCTGGAAGGGATGGGCCATGTGCGCATTATCAGCGACATTGCGGCGCTCGATGCCCACATGGCCGAGTGGCACATCTGGGACGCGGCCCATCCCGACGAGACCGCGCCCGAAGGGCACCCGACGCCGCCCCTGGGCTTTGTGATCAGCATGGAAGGGGCTGATCCGATTTTGAACCCCGAACAGTTGGCAGCGTGGTGGGATGTCGGGTTGCGTCTCTTGGGGCCAACGCACTATGGTCCTGGTCGCTATGCCGGTGGCACCGGCACCGAATTGGGCCTAACGCCATTGGGCGCGCCCCTGCTGCGCGAGATGGAACGATTGGGCATTGTGCTTGATCTGACGCACATGTCCGATGAAGCCTTCTGGGAAGCACTTGATCACTACAATGGCTTGGTGCTGGCCAGCCACAACAATTGTCGCGCCCTGGTGCCCCATCAACGCCAATTTAGCGATGATCAATTGAAGGCGATCTTTGAACGCGACGGCGTGATCGGTGCAGCCATGGATACATGGATGTTGCAGCCGGGCTGGGTGGTGGATCAAAGCAGCAATGCCGGGGTCACGTTGGATACGGTGGTCGATCACATTGATTACATCTGCCAGTTGGCGGGCAACACGAAACACGCCGCCATTGGTACGGACCTGGATGGCGGCTATGGCCGCGAACAATCGCCCTGTGATCTGGACACAATTGCCGATCTGCAAAAGTTGCCAGATTTGTTGCGCAAACGCGGCTATGGACAGGCCGATATCGAAGCGATTCTCTATGGCAACTGGATCCGGCTCTTGCATCAAGCGTGGCAGTAAAAAGATAAACCTGATCTGCTTCCAAGGCGCGGAGCGTCCGGGTGCCCACTAGGCGCGAGTCTCCCACGCAGAGCATGGGGTATATTTCAATTTGAGGGTAAATTTTAGAACGAGCGCGCAAGGTGTGCCGGGGACGAGCGACAACCACACCGGTTTGACAAACTGCACCCCGCTCGTCCCCGGCACACTTCCCAAAAAGTGAAATGCACCCCAGAGCATGGGAAACAGCATTCTTAGTGTCTTAGTGTAGGATGATTTACCAGATTCTTTGTAACGATTACGCCAACGTTAAATTGGTGTTGAATGAATTCAACACCTGCGACGGGAAACGTGTTTAAACACGTTTCCTATCCCAGACTCTGAATTCATTCAGAGCAGCCGGTGATGAAATTTAACGTTGGCGTACGATTCTTTTATGCTGTGCTTATTGCTTGATTATCATTTGATAACGAAGGAAAGAATCCAATGCAGCACTTACCCTTTGCCCAGCCAGGGCGCTTTTGGCGGGGAAATTTGCACACCCACAGCACCCAATCTGATGGTGCGTATAGTGCCGAAGAAGTTTGTCAGCGCTACCAGCAAAACGGCTATCATTTTATTGCCCTGACCGATCATTTCTTGGCGCGCTACGGCTTTCCGATTACTGATACGACGGCTTGGCGCACAACCCATTTTACAACCATTATCGGTGCCGAGCTCCACAGCGATAAGACTGAGTTGGGCGAAATTTGGCATATCCTGGCCGTAGGGTTGCCGCCCGAGTTTGCCCAAACGCCAGACGACGAAACAATCACCCATTTGGCCCAACGCGCCATGGCGGCGGGTGCCTATGTGGCTGTTGCCCACCCCGCCTGGTATAGTATCACCGAGCGGGATATTGAAAAGCTGGGCATGGTCAATGCCATCGAGGTCTTCAATGGCGTGGCCTATGATCACAACGATCACGCCGACAGTTGGCAGATCGCCGATATTATGCTGGCGCGCGGCCAACGTTATAATGTCTGTGCCACCGACGATTTTCATGGCACACGCGGTCGCTATGATTTCAAACGCGGTTGGGTGTGGGTCAAGAGCGAATCGCTGGAACCCGCGGCGCTGTTGTCTGCGCTCAAAGCCGGTCACTATTATTCCAGCACCGGCCCCGAAATTTATGATATTCAACTCTTTCCCGGCGATAAAATGATTGTCAGTTGTTCACCCGCCGACCGTGTCCTGGTGACGGGCCGAGCCAGCTCATCGGTAGCCGTCCAGGGCAATGGTGACATTCATTTCGAACTCGATATCAGCAAATTCAATAGTCCCTATGCCCGGTTGACGGTGCGTGGGGCCGACGGTGGACGGGCTTGGTCCAATCCGATCTGGTTTTAACCGACGACTATTTTGAGGACGCGAGTTTCTGTACGCATAGCAATGACCATTTTTAATCGAAACAACCTGTAGAAAGTATAGACAATGAGTGAAATTGGAATTCGGAAAGCAGCCTTAGATACCCCGGCGTTGTGGGTGGATCTGGATCGACTGGAACGCAATATTACGCAATTGGCCAGCCATTTTCAAAAAGCCGGCGTGCAATGGCGGCCCCATACCAAAGCGGTCAAAATTCCCGCGTTGGCCCACAAGCTCTTAGAAGCTGGGGCGATTGGCATTACGTGCGCCAAATTGGGCGAAGCCGAAGTGATGGTCGCGGCGGGAATCCAGGATATTTTGGTGGCCAATCAAGTGGTCGGCGCGCAAAAGATTACGCGTTTGGTCAATTTGCGCCATCATGCCGATGTCAAGGTGTTGGTCGATAATCTGGAAAACATTGCCGAGATGGGTGCGGCTGCCGTTGCCAAAGGCGTCACGATTGGCGTGCTGATCGAAGTCAATACCGGTATGGATCGCTCTGGCGTAGGGCTGGGTGAGCCAACGGTTACCCTGGCGCACCAGATTGCCCGGGCGCCAGGATTGAAATTTATGGGACTACAGACTTGGGAAGGGCACACACTTTCTTTTACCGACCCCGAGGAGAAGCGTCGCGGCATTGAACAGAGCATTGCCCAATTTGTGGACACCGCGCAACAATGTCGCAATCAAGGATTGCCCGTGGAAATCGTCAGCGCCGGTGGCAGTGGCACCTATCAAGTGACCCCGTTCCTGCCCGGTGTTACGGAAATCGAAGCCGGTGGCGCGATCTATTGTGATGTCACCTATCAAGAGTGGGGTGTTCAGTTGGAGCCAGCCCTCTTTGTGCAGAGCATTGTCACCAGCCGACCCGCGCCCACGCGCATCATCTGTGATGCGGGCTTCAAGACGTTGCCGCGCGGCTTCGCCACACCTCAACCGCAAGGCATTGACAACGTCAAGAGCGTTGTTTTCTCTGCCGAACATGGCATCATCACACTGAATGCCCCCAATACAACGCTCAAGGTGGGCGACACCTTCGATATCCTCGTAGGGTATAGCGACGCCACCGTCTTTCTGCATGAAACGTTGTACGGCATCCGTGATGGCATTGTCGAGACAGCCTGGGCGATCACCGGGCGGGGGAAAATTCGCTAACACACAGTAAGTCCAGAAAACCGGTAAGGAAGCCTTGCGGCTTTGTCCATTAAGAACAGCCACAAATCTTCCTTACGCCATGTTCTGACCCGATTATTTGTAAGGAACCAGGGACAAACCATTTAAAAGTCAACCAAATAAGCCCGGTAATACACGAGAGCGCATGGATGACTTTTAAGGGTTTTATCTATAAGCACGAGGAGAAACCATGAGACTAGGTGTAGTGGGTATGTTGCCCAATGATTTTCGTACGATCTCCCCAGAAAATTTGCTTGCCATTCGCGATCTCGGTCTAACGAGCGCGTGTTTTCACGTTGGCGGCGATCTACTGTTTGATGTGAAGCCCGCCGATTGCACAAAGGTTAAAGCGCTCTACGCCGAAACCGAGATGGATTTGGTGCAGATGGGTGTTGGCTATGCTGAATGCTTGTTTGATCCCAGTGCCGACGTGCGGACCGAGGTTGTGCGCAAAATTGCGCGCGGTCTGGAAATTGCGCGCGATGTGGGATCACATACCTGCCTCATTCGCACAGGCAGCCTCAACCCGACCGGCTCTTACCATCCGGCCAAACAAAATCACGCGCCAGATGCCTACGAACGCCTGATCGCCACCTTGCGCAAGGTAGCAGACAAGGCCGAGGCCATTGGCCAGACCATTGTGATCGAGACCCATGTCTTGACAATTATGAATTCGCCCGAAACCAATGCCCAGGTGGTCAAGGATGTGGGTTCGGATCGAATTCGGATTGTCATGGACTATGTGAATCACTTTCAGGCGCTGCACCAGGTCTATAACAGTGCCGACCGGTTGCAACACATTTTTGATGTGATGGGCGATATTTGTCCCTTGGGTCACTGTAAAGACATCAGCGTGGGCAATGGCTTTGTCGTCCACTTTAGCGAAGAAGTGCCCGGCGAAGGCGAATTGGATCTCGCCACCATGTTGCGCCTGTGGCATGCTGCGCACCCCGATGAATACATGTTATTGGAACATCTGCCCAGCCAACCGGCCACGCGCAGTGGGATCGATCAAGTGATGCAACTGGGCTGGACACCTATGGGCGACGGCCCCAACGAGCGCTATATCCTAGCCGCGCGCAACGTCCATCGCATTGCAGCCGAGGCCGGGGTGCCGATCTACTAAAGACAGCATCCAATCTTCCAGGAAGAGGCACGATAATAGCTACCAAGGCAACTTATTGTCGCCTCTTCCTGGAAGGTAAATTTCACCTAGCGCTGAACAATCGGTAGGTAAACGGCATTGGTCAAATTGGCGGCTTGTAGTTGAATGCGGCCTGTGACAAAGGGGCCGGGTTTACGATTCTTATCATAGATGCGCACACGCCAGTAATATTCGCCTTGCGGCAGATTTTGGGTTGGCGTGTACTTGGTAGCATCCGTTTCTTCACGCAGCGGCGAGTTGAAGAGCAGATCATCATCGATCTCGATTTGGTAGTAGGCTGCGCCGGGCACGGCAGCCCATTCAAAGCTGGTAATGGCCGAGAGCAGACTGTCGGGTGCTGGTTGCAACATGGCAGGGGCCAGATATTCTTTATAAAATGATTGGGGTGCGCACACCGTCACTGCCATTAAGTTAAGCTAAAAAGGTGGTAAAATAGAATAAAAATAACGATAAATCAAGGATTAGAGCCATGTTGAATAAAATGAACGAAAAAAAACGGACCTTGTGATACAGCTT
>DAOTTR010000543.1:0-1731 GCA_034437715.1 Caldilineaceae bacterium | reverse complement strand
CATTGCGTCCACTTGACCGGGCTGATTTGCGTGCGTTTTCAATATTTTCTGCCCGCTTTGACGCTGTCTCGTTTACGGTGTGAGCGGCCCACAGCCGTCCGGCAAGTGACGCTTGTGTTAGCCCAACGAAACCCGCCTTTTGTTTGCCTAATGGCCTGATAGTAGAGTAATCAGCTAAAACAGAAACGCTCGGTCGGTTCTTGTACAAGAACCGACCGAGCGTTTTTAGGTTATAGGCTTGTCATTCAACGGCCAGAACGCAGCTTAGGCGCGCTCAACCGTGATCAATTGTTGGCGAATGCGATACTCGCTCGCCTTGGCCAACAGTTGGGCCACGAATTGCTCCGGCACATCGACCAGCGTGTGTTGATCCTGAATGTGGATCGCGCCGATGGTGTTGCCAGGGATATTGGCATGATAGGCAATGGATCCGACAATATCGTTGGGGCGAATGCCATGCGCTTTGCCCGCGCCCAAGGTGAGGCGCACCATGCCTTGCTCGTGCGACGAACGACCAACCTTGCGATTAGGCTCGCGACGATTATACGCCGGCGCATTCGCATTGCCATTATCACGGCGTGGTTCACGGCGACCCCGTGATTCGCGCTGTTCGCGTACTTCACTGATGGCGGAAATGGGTCGTTGTTTCTCTTCACCACGCGCCAGTTTGAGGGCAGCCGCGGCAATTTCTGCCGGATCATGGCCCGCCTCAACCAATTCGGCCACAATTTCGCGCTCGCGCTGAAAGCGACCACGACGCAACCAAACTTCCATCTGGCTGACCAACTGGGTTTCGCGGCGCTTCAGAATTTCATCCACCGTGGGCAATGTCATGCGGATGGCGGTTTGTCTGGTATAGGCTTCGATCTTGCGCATACGCCACTGCTCGGCAGGGGTCAACAGCGAAATCGCCAAGCCACTCTTGCCGGCGCGACCGGTGCGCCCAATGCGATGCACATAGACTTCGGGATCCAGCGGCAGGTCAAAGTTAAAGACGTGCGAGATATCATCGATATCGAGGCCGCGTGCCGCCACATCTGTCGCCACCAGCACCTTGATCTGATTTTGGCGGAAGCGATTGAGCACATGTTCGCGCGCTTCCTGGCTCAGATCGCCATGCAAGGCTTCTGCCGGAAAGCCACGGACACCCAACTCGTTTGCCAACTCACCGGCGCTAACACGGGTGCGCACAAAGATCAGCGCGCTGGTGATCTCCTCAACCTCAAAAAGGCGGCTGAGAGCGGCCAATTTGTCCGATTCATTGACTAGGTAATAGCGCTGTTCAATGGCGGAGACGGTCAAGTGTTTGCGCTGCACGGTGACTGATTTGGGATCGTGCATGTAGCTGCTGGACAAGCTGCGAATGGCCGGTGGCAGTGTCGCCGAGAAAAGCGCAGTTTGGCGGCCATCGGGCGTCTCTTTGAGAATGGCTTCGATATCTTCGATAAAGCCCATGCTCAACATTTCATCGGCTTCGTCGAGCACCACGGTGCGCACCGCACTGAGATCCAAGACGCGGCGCTTGATCAGATCCAATAAACGACCCGGCGTACCCACCACAATGTCCACGCCACGGCGCAACTGGCGAATCTGGCGGTCATAGGCTTGTCCACCATAGACGGCCAACACCGTCGTTTGTTGATACTTGCCATACTGTTCAAAAGCCTGGGCTACCTGCAGCGCAAGTTCGCGCGTGGGGGCCAGAATCAAACTCTGGACAGCGCCGGTGCC
>DAOTTR010000542.1:0-7928 GCA_034437715.1 Caldilineaceae bacterium | reverse complement strand
TGCATTCATTTAGAGCAGCAGATAATGAAATTTAACGTTGTCGTAATCGTTACTATGCTTATAAATAGATAAAGTGGCCTTACGTGTGCAGTCGTATTGGTTTCAATTCCGTGGATGTTACACGGATATGTTGTGCCCGCATCCGTGACTCGAAAGAATCCCAATAGACGTAGAGTACCAGATCTGATTCCACTTCTACCATGGCGCCCATTACCCAGATAGCACTATCGATTTGCGTGCCTTCGTCCCAAGTGGCCCCATCGTCCCCGCTGAGGTTGAGGGTCATGGTGGGCAGGCGATGGGCGACCAACAGCGCGCCAGCTTGTGTGCGTAACATATTGGGCGTTGCGTAACCGGGAAAAGGGCCACGTACACAGGGTGTCCACGTCACACCGCCATCATCCGACCAGCTTTCCCACATCCAAGGTGAGTAGATCGGGCGAATCAGCGCCAGAATGCGACCGTCGCGCACTTGGGCAGCACAGATTTCAGTCAGATCCAGATTGCCTTCAATGGGACGACCTAGCAAATGGTCAGGATGGGCGGGGTCTGCATACCTGTCAACGCCAGCGTTGTCTAGGTTCGTCCAAGGCGACCAGGTGTCGCCATCATCCGTGGAGCGGCAGACAAAGGCTTGGCAGTGGTGTGAGCCCCACGTATAGATCGTCAAGCCCTCCTTGTTCAGGTCGGGGCGGGCACCGTAGCCCAGCAGCAGCATGGTGCCGTCCGCCAGGTTCAATAGCGCTTGCGGCCCCAGGTGAATGCCAGAGAGATTGGCTGGTGTGGGCGTTAGATTGGCCGGTACTAGCGCGGACCAAGTGCGACCGCGGTCGTGTGACTCGGCTGTGAGGTAGTTGGTGTCGCTTTTGGTCAAGCAAATGAGGCGACCTTTGGGCGTTAGATGTAGCCGTGCTGGCTCCCAACCAAGGTCGTTCTTCGCGATTTGCAGCGGTTCCGGCGCTGTCCAACGCTGTCCGTTATCGCCCGAGCGCGTTAAGAGTGGCGTAATGCTGCCGCTGAAGGATGCTTGCTGCTCGCCATAACTGAGCAGAAGTTCGCCATCGGGAAAACGCAGCAGGTCGGCTGGGCGTTGCCAGCCGCTCGATGCAGGTTGCGGATGAAACCAGTTTACGGGCGAGTGTACCGCGTCCGTCCAGCCAGCAACGTCGGTAGACTCACCTTCGACGGTCAGGTTACGAATGGCAACTTCTGCATCCATCCGCGGAATGAAGGCATAGAGGCCGATGCGGCCCGGATCCCGCAAATCTTCAACTTCGGCACTGAATAATCCATGGCGTCCGATCCGTACTTGCAAGCGGTTGTCTTGCAGCGTGATCTCAGCCGCCAGCCACAACCCACTGTTGCTGGGCACGCGCCGGATCATCTCCAGTTTGCGATGACGCAGATAGCCGTCCCGGTCCATTTGGGAGAAGGCAACCCAGAAATGTTGGGCGCGACTGCCCTGGCCGCAATTGGGGAAGTGGAGCAGGTAGAATTCGGCTTCATTGCGAGCACGCAGGATGATACCAATATCGGCATGGTTGGCTAACTGAAATTCGAAGCGGAGCCGAACATTGGTATAGCTGTGTGTGCGCAGAAACGCATAGTGATTGCCCTGGATGCTCGTTCCGTCCTGCCGGCGCAACGCCGGCGTGACGGTGATAGACTGATTCGCCATATCCTCCCAGGTGCCGTTAACAAAATGCCAGTCGCTGCCGTCGCCAATACGCAATACCATGGTTTTTCATTCCTTCCCCAATAATCAAGGTAACGATTCAGCCTGAATCGTTACCAAATCGAAGATATTCCGCCAGCCTTGGCCGCTATGCACCTGTGTTGTGCTCGCTTTTGCCTTTAATATGCACTACTGGGTCGCAATTCCTAGTTCTTGTACTTTGGCCTGACAGGCTTCTGAAATTTGCGGTGCATAGTTCGGATAGTATGGCCCCGGAAACCAACTGGGGATGGTACACCAAATGTTGATCAAGGCCGCATCCTGTTCGGTGGCATTGTTCACCCAATCATCCAGTAAGGGCTGGGCTTGCTGGCCAAGCTGTTCGGCAAATTGCTCGCCATTAATTTCGTTTGCCAGTAATTGATCGACCAGCGGTCCCCAGACTTGTCTGCTGATCAGGCTATTGGCCGGATGGCCGAGTTGTGGGATGGCTTTGCCACGCGCCAGCATGTACTCAATGTCGGCCAAGCGCGCTGGATCGGTTAGGATGGCTGCCCGCACCGATTCGCGCGCTGGCAGGGGACAGGGTGCTTGGGAAAGCTCCTTGCATAAGTGGATCTGCGTTTCGGTGCTAATAAACCACTTGGCGAAGTTGACGACATTCTCTGTGTGTTTGTCGCCCTTGTATGGTTCTTGGCTCATCATCTGTAGGTAGATGGGGCGAATCGAGTAAACCTCGGATTGCATGTTGGCCGGGTTATAAGGGGGAGGCAGTGGCCAGAGTCTGGCTTCTAACTTTTCACCCGCGATTTCGCCGTTATCGATCGCCTGATTATACATCGCTACACCGCCCAGGCAGGTGGCACCACCGAAAGAGTTCATCGCCCCGCGGCCATCGATCAAATATTGGAAGCTCTGCATAAACTGGGGATCACCCCAGGCGCGCGTCGCCGGGTCGGCAATATGATATTTGTATAACCAATCCTGAACGAACTGCGCCGACTCGGCGGCCAGCGGGCCAGTGAGATCCCATTGGCTGCCGACGCTAGCCGTACCAGGGCCCGTGAATTGGGCGAGACCGTTGTTCATCATCGTGATCCCAATCTGCCAGGCTAGACCATCGCGCACATCTACCCATGCCCACCGCTCAATGTTCTCTGGGTCGAAGTCTGCTTCATTGGCGCGCTTGCCATTCGCATCAAGGGTCATCATTTGGGCAGCTTCAATGAATTCATCCCAGCTCCAGCCTTCGGCGCGGATCTTTTGCCAGTCAATGCCGGCTTCCTCAAAAAGATCAAGGTTGGCACAAATCTCCGGTTCGGGCCGTAATTCGACGGGAAAGCCCAGAATATGGTCAGGATCAGAGGGATGGCGCAGGTTATCAAAGAGTGGACCGAAGTCTGTAATATCCTCTTCGGTGAGGTAGGGTGCCACATTGACAGCATAGGGCATCTGCGGTACGGCGCTGAAGATGCCCGCCATAGAAACGTGCATAAGGTCGGGGGCATTGCCGGCCAGGATCATGGTGCCCAGGGCATCCCATCCCATGCCGGCGACGACAACGACCTCCACCTCTGGATGTGCGTCGTTATACTCCTGGACGAGTTGCGACCAGGGATGATCTGCCATGGTATTAGGGTCTCCTAGCGCAGAGAAAATAATCTCGTCCTTCTCGCCGGCTGGCATTGCGCCGTCCTGTCCAGCGGGTGCTACGCAGGCGACCAGCAAACCCACTATGCTCCCAATCAGCAAAATTGACAACCTAACTTGTCTCATAACATGCTTCTCCTTTACGATAGATGCTTGGATTGCAAAATAGGCAGGAAAGAATTTGAAACAATAGATAACGGCGAATGATTGACGGTCAATACTTGTTGATCAATGATTCAGCCGCCTTTGAAGCAGCAAACCAACAAAGGTGCTCGACATGCGCACAATAAGCGCTTATCCTTTGAGCGCGCCGATCGTCAAGCCTTCTAGGAAGTAGCGTTGAAAGAGAATAAAGACCAGCACCATCGGGATAGCCGTAAAGGCCGCCGCTGCCATGAGCAACTGCATGTTGCCCAACGACGAGCGCATGCTGGCCAGCCCAACTTGTAATGTATACATGTCGTTGTGGCGCAGCATCAGCAAGGGCCAGAGAAAGCTGTTCCAGTGGCCGACAAAGGTAAAGATAGTCAACACCGCCAATCCAGGCCGGGCCAGAGGCAGCACAATGCGCCAGAAGATCTTCCATTCGGAAGAACCGTCCATGCGGGCCGCATCGATCAAGCTGGAGGGCAGTGTCTGCATAAATTGCTTCATCAGAAAGACCGCAAAGGCATCGCCAAACGAGGGTACAATCAGCGGCCAAAAGCTGTCCAGCCAGCCCAGGCGCAACATGAGCGCATACATGGGGACAAGGGTGGCCTGGCCGGGCAACATCAATGTTAGCAGCACCAGCCAGAAAAGTGGTCGCTTGCCTGGGAATTCCATTTTGGCAAAGACATAGCCCGCCAAGGCACTAACCCCAACGACGCCGGCTGTAGCCGCCACAGAAACGAGGATAGTGTTGACAAACCACTGGCCGATGAGGGGGTGTGCAAAGATCCGCTGCCAAGAAAGAAAGCTCAGCCGCTTCGGGAAGAGATCTGGCGTCAATTCATATAGGCTGTCGGGGAACTTGATGCTTGTAATAAAGAGCCAATACATGGGCAGTAGATAGATCAGCGCCAGCACGCTGACGATGACAATGAGGACCCCTTTCAGGATCGAATCCATGAGCAGATCCCGCTGCCCGAGCCGTTCCTGTCGTTGGCTCTGCGGTAGGCCCGAATCGATTACCCCTTCTGCTATCTTGCTTTGATCCATCTGCATCGTTCGACCCTTCATCTATGAGCGTATATCAGGCTGAGATTTTGAAATTCGCATAGTGAAGCTTTTGTCTATTACATTCTGAATCCCACATGATTTCGCTTGCACGGTACTCATTTAATACTCTACATCCGTTGACATATAACGAAACTGAATGATCGCAACGGCCATTACGATAATGGTTAGAATCATAGACATCGCTGCGCCGCGCCCCAGGTGCAAGAGCTCGAATGCGGTCGTCCAGATATGGTAGACAAAGGTGGTCGTTGCCAGTTGTGGCCCGCCGCGCGTGGCAATGTAGGCAGCTTGAAAAACCTGAAAGGAGCCAATCGTGGTGGTAACCAACAAGAAAAGGGTTGTCGGTTTCACCAACGGCCAAGTGATATGGCGGAACTTGCCAATCGCCGAGGTGCAATCTAGGTCGGCGGCTTCATAAAGACTCTTGGGAATGTTGTTCATCGCCGCTGAGTAGAGCACCACACCACCGCCCCAGCCAGTCAGCCAGCTCATAAAGATCAGCGAGGGCAACGCCTGTTTGGCATCACCAAACCAGAGTTGCGGCTTGATGTCAAACAGACTCAGCAGACCGTTTGCTAATCCTCCAGCCATCGGGTAGAAGATCCAAACCCAGACCAGCGTCATGACCACCCCCGAGGTAACGCCCGGCAGGTAGAAGGCACTGCGGTAGAAGGCGCGCAATCGCGGATGCAGTTGCTGAATGATCACCGCCAGAAAAAAGGGCCAAAGAATGCCCACCGGCACCGTAGCAACTGTATAGATGGCCGAAATCCGTAGCGAGTGCCAAGTCACCGGATCGCGCAGCGCAGCCGTGTAATTGTTCAGCCCAATAAAGCGATGTTCAGCCCGAAAGGCTGTAAAGTCTTGGAAGCTGATCACCACCCCCCAGACGAGGGTATAAACGGTGAAGATACCAAAGATCAAAATGAAAGGCAAGAGGAAAATATAGGCCCAAAGATACTCGTTATAGGCTCGGTGTTCAATCATGCGCTGCGGCCAACGGGCAAGCTGGCGTAAATTCATCTGCATGGCAGTTATCCCTAAAATTCAGTTAGGTATTAACCCGTGGACGATTAGCCTTCGTGCAATGCTGTCTATATAACTCAACCCGCTGCTGAATGTAACGCTTTATTCGTTACCGGATCAAAGAGTTGGATGCGGTTCATATTGAAGGCTAGCCGACCCGCCCCAAAGGCCGACAGCGGCGCGTCTTCGGGCATCTTGGCCACCAGACGTTGTGCGCCTAACGTGAAATAGACGAGTTTTTCAGAGCCAAGATGCTCGGTAATCAATAGATGAACATCGGTTGGCACCCAACCTGGCTCGGTCGTTGTTAAACTGCTCAGCGCCGCAATGTGTTCAGGCCGAATACCCAAAATTACTTCACGGTGCGCAAAAGCTTGATAACGGCGACTCAATTCCGCCGTGAGGGGGAGCCGCAACCCGTCCTGCACCACCATGATCTGCTCGCCTTCTGCTTCTAGCCGCGCCGGGAACAAGTTCATCGGCGGTGAACCGAGGAAGGAAGCCACGAAGGTATTGGCCGGTTGCTCGTATAGTTCTGTCCCACGGCCCACTTGTTGAATCACACCGTCATTCATCACAAAGATGCGTTCGCCGAGCGTCATTGCTTCTACCTGATCATGCGTAACATAAATTGCGGTGGCTGCCAGACGGCGGTGCAACTCGGCTAGCTCCACGCGCATTTGCACGCGCAATTTGGCGTCCAAGTTGGAGAGGGGTTCATCAAACAGAAATGCCGCCGGCTGGCGGACAATGGCGCGGCCTACAGCAACTCGCTGCCGCTGGCCGCCGCTCAACTCACGCGGGCGCCGCTCCAATAATGCGCGGATTTGTAGCATATCTGCTGCCTGATGCACGCGTTGTTCAATTTCATGGCGCGGGTGTTTGAGGTTTTCCAGGGCAAAGGCCATATTCTGGCGGACAGTCATGTGGGGGTAGAGCGCGTAATCTTGAAAGACCATGGCAATTCCGCGTGCGCGCGGATGCATCGTCGTCACATCGCGATCGCCAATCCAAATCTGGCCGCTGTTGGGCAACTCCAGGCCAGCCACCAGCCGCAGAAAGGTTGTCTTGCCACTGCCGGACGGCCCCACAAAGACGGCAAACTCGCCCTCGCCTATGTCCACATCTACATGCTTCACTGCTTCGACTAATGCGCCTTTTGCACGAAAAGTCTTACTGACGTTACGTGATCGTATTTTTGCCATCACATCTTCCTGCTACGAATGAAGGTTGGCTGTCGCTCGTACACGACGGCGTAAATGAGCCAATAGATACGAAGCAGATTTCGTAGGTCACGTTTGCAACGTGACAATCCGCCCACGGCCGCCACATCGTCCTCGCCAAGCCTTGCACCACGACGCTTGTGGGGTTACAAAGCGGATGGTTTGCATGGAACGAGCAGGTCACGTACCAAACGTGACCTACGAATGCAGCCTACTCCCGCATCATTTCGGTAACGCTCTACTAGTACAGTTGGGCGTAGATACCACGGCAGTTAATAAGGCACGTTTACTCGTGTACATCATGGTAAAAACAAGGTGCCTTATTTACGCCGGGATCTACTAGTTTCTGCAATAGGACCAAATAGAAAGATAACGATTGCGAAAGATCTAAGTGTCTGTCCAAGAATAACATGGATGATTTTAGACAGATTTACTTGGGTAACATCACGTAAATTCACTATTTTATTTCTGGACAGACCCTAAAGAAAGTAGAAAGAATAAAGTATCCAGTAGGGGCGGCTTGCAGCCGCCCGTTCGCAGCGAGCCAAACGTGGGCGGCTGCAAGCCGCCCCTACGCATGATTTTGTTTGGCAAGCGCTGGATACTTATTTCTTTGAAAGCGCCTAATTTACAACAATGACTAGGGCAGCCCGTTGGCTCAAGTGGGGGACAATTGCTGCTCAAATAACCTGCGGAAATTAATGTAACACGGAGCACTTGTGACTGTCAAATGATGTTTTTTGGGTAAGGGTGCGTTTGAGGTAGCGGTTTTCACCATCGGGAACGCCACCAGGATGGCGGCAAGCGCATGATTGCCACCAGGACAGGGAGCCCCAAAAGAAAGACCGGGTACCAGACAGGCGATGTAGCCCAAAGCGCCAGATCGTGGTATAGTATACCGACGAGCGCCAGAAAGGTACACTTTTTACAGGAGTAATGGCTTACTTTCTGTGCTGCTCGTGAGTATAGATGAGAAATGCTTGCGTAGTGTATGTTGTATGTAGCTCTGTATATCAATACCTTCGCCAGGTAAAGCAATATGCTACCTCTGGATAGACTGGCGCAAAATTGCCCTCTGGTGGAATTAAATGCCTTCCGGTTTTGCCAGACATGATTTTTATTGTCTGGAACTA
>DAOTTR010000541.1:0-4098 GCA_034437715.1 Caldilineaceae bacterium | reverse complement strand
CAATGGGATTACCCATGTAGCAGTCGTCACGAGTCACGCCATTAAGTATAGTTGGCCCCGATGTCAAGACCACGAATCGCCGAAAATAAGATAGATTGAACAAACAACAACAACATCGTACAAAATGCACCTCGGCTGGTGTGATAGGCCAAGCTCTGATGTAGACGCGCATGATTATAGAGCTGAAAATAAGCGTCGACTCCGCGTTCTAGTAGATCCCGGCGTAAATAAGGTACCCTATTTTTACCATGATGTACACGAGTAACGTGCCTGATTAACGGCCGTGGTATCTACGCCCAACTGTACTAGGTTGAACAGATAGCTGTAAGCCTGTGCCACTTCATTCTGCTGTGGAAGGTCAAGCTTATTTAAATAGTCACGCAACCATTGATCAGGAAAACTATATCTGGCTGGTTGCTTAGGGTCTGTCCAGAAATAAGGTAGTTAATTTACGTGATGTTACCCAAGTAAATCTGTCTAAAATCATCCATGTTATTCTTGGACAGACACTTAGGTAAATTCCACATTGTGGCAGGCATTTCTGCTTGCCAGATCTTCCGCATCGTTGCTGGTGAGAAAGGTTGCCGGAGTCCATTTACATATACTTGTATCACGCGATCACTGCTTAACAGGTGTTGCGTGGTAATGTTCGGCGTTCCAGCAATGCCTAAGACGGCAAGGTACTCGCTCAACGATGTGGTAAGTTGCTGGCGCAAAGACGCAAGCTGGCTTTTCTCTGCCAATAACTCAATCGTGCCATCAAGCGCAACCGTGATAGTCCGATCCGCAATCTTAATCATCATTGTTCCCCTTCCTGTGTAGACCCCATCTCGCGCTCTGCCATCACTTCCAGCGCAGGGAACTCCAGTTCCTCTGCGCGCACGACAAACGGTCTTAATTTCGGTGTTGGTACCAGTAAAGTGAACGCGTCTGCGGATCTGCCATTAACTTCCTTGCGAAACGCTGGGATTTTGGCTGGCTGATGGCGCACACGGATGGACAAGTGGCGCGCATGTTATGCGACCCCTACACGTTGGCGTTTCAGCGTAGCCAGGATCATTATGCGATCCGTTGGTTTGTAGCGGATGGAGGGTAATTGATTGGGGAGTGTTTTATCTCAGTTGAACGAGGAGGGAGCATTCTCTAATGCGACCAGAGCAGCGTTAGAGACTTCGGCATGAGCTCAGTCGAACGAACGCTGCCTCCTCAACGCAAATGTAACCCACCCGATTCATTTGTCTACTGATTATCAACGGAACAAAGCCAAGGGAAAATACTATGTCTTCAGCAACGGCGATCATTATCGGCGGCGGGGTAATTGGGTTGAGCACGGCCTATCAACTGGCGCGCAAAAAGTTTGGCAAAGTCATTTTACTTGAGAAAGGGCCAGTGGGCGATGGCTCTAGCAGTCGCGCCGGCGGCATTATCACGGGTCTGTTGTGGAGCGAAACTGGCGTGTTGGCGCGCAAGCTCAGCCTGGCCCTCTACCGTGAATTATCCGCCGATCTGCCCGGCTACCGCTTTGCCGATGTCGGCTGCTTGAATCTGTTTGACCCGCCGTCCTGGCCGGAACGCGAGCGGCTCTTGCCGCTCTATGATCGACTCGGCGCACCCTACGAAATCTTGACCGCAGCGGAAATGCACCACCGTTGGCCCGAGCTGACACCGGCGGAAACTGACATCGGTCTCTTTGATCCGCTGGGCGGCTACAGCGAACCAGAAGAGTATATTCCAGCGCTGGCCCAACGCTGCCGCGATCTAGGCGTAGAGATTCGCGAAGGGCAGCAAGTGGCGGGGTTTGTGCAACGCAACGGGCGCATCGTGGGCGTCACGACACAAGATGGCACACTGGAAGGCGACGCCGTGATCTGTACCATCCACACCTGGACGCACCAACTGCTAACGCAACTTGGCTGGCCAGCGCCCTTCAAAGCCTTTGTCCACCAACGCTATGTTTCCACGCCCTTGTCGAGCGATGCGCAGGCCGCGGTGCGGATCCCCGCGATCAACGCCAACCCGTATCATGGCTACATCCGGCCAGCCCGCGGTCATCGACTGCTGGCCAGTGGCGAAACGGCCACGCGCGAAGAATTTCGCACGCCCACGCCCGATTTTCACATGTCGGCGCTCACCGCGCCAGCCAGCGTCCAGCGCGATCTGACTATCCACTTGACGCCCCTCGTCCCCAGCCTGGGCCAGACGCGCTGGGCAACCGAGAAGGTCGGCCTGATCGCCTTTGCCCTCGACGGCGAGCCACTGTTAGGACCCGTGGCGCAATTGCCTGGCCTCTACCTGGGCTGTGCCTTCCATTCGGGCGGCTTTGCCTACAACCCAGCCGCCGGTTTGTTGCTCGCCGAGTTTGTCGCCGATGGGCGCACCCAGATCGACGTGCGCGCCTTTGCCCCCGACCGCTTTGCGCCCCAAGCAGTGGCGGATTATCTGGCAAGTACGGTGACACAGGCAGCCGCGGTGCGGCGCCGGCATTAAAGAAATGTTTACGATCGCCGCTTCTCATCGTCTGCCTAGAAAGTCTATCCCAGCTTTGCCCGTTTCTCCGGTGGAGGAGTGGCTTCTGACCTAGGAGATTGCACTGGGCTAATTCTGCATCGCACCGAAGATGTTGCCATCGGGGTCGGTGCCATCGATCAGCCAGCTAGGCACCAGTACGGTAAAGAGAAACCGTACTCACGGGATGCCAGCCAGTTCGTCGAGCAGTTGCCTGGCTGCCAGCAGATCAACAGACTCGAAGCCCTCAGTGAACCAGCCATAAATTTGGTTTAAGCGTTGGTATCCTATTGCAGATCGGTCTTGCTGTTGGCAGAGGCGTGCTAATTGCGTCGCGGCTCGTAGTTCGGAGGTTTTCGCACCCAATTCCTCAGCTAGTAGTAACGCACGTTGATAGCACGCTTCGACTTCCTCTGCTTCAGCCCCGAGTATTGCCAGTGCGTTGCCTTTGAGGGTATGTAGATCGGGCGCGCAGATCCGGTCGCCCGATTGTTGGAAGCCCGCAATCGCTTCATCGAGTACATCGACTGCCTCGACCAGATCACCGGCGGTGATGCAGGCTTCGGCGAACATACACATGAGCTGACTCGTATGCAGCCGGTGGTGCGCTTGGCGGCAGAGGTTGATCCCCTGGCGCGCCAGGGCTATGCCCTCGCTGTGCCGGCCTTGTATGGCCAAACTCCAGCCCAGTGTCGTGGCTGCCAAGTATTGCGCGTTGAGCATTGCTTTGTCGCTGAAGATGCGCAACGCTGGTTCAGAAAAGTGCTGCGCCTGTACTGGGTTGCGGAGCAGATGAAAGGAGAGCGCTGCGTATCCAAAGGCATCGGCAATGTTGGCGGGAGTGGTAAGCTGCTGGGCGTGGGTGATGGCGGCATCAAGTCGCTGGCGCGCTTGGTCGAGATAGCCCATGGTCCACAAAGCAAGCGGAAACTCGGTCAACGCGCAAGCACCAGCGTCGTGAACACCGTAGATTATGCTCAGCGGCTCGTGTTGGCGCTGGTCATAGAGCGCTAATCCAGCCTCCATGTGGGCAAAAGCATAATCGTACTCGCCGAGAAAGAAGTGCGGCGCCCACATGGCATGGTGTGCTTCCACCATCAGGCCAACGTCATCGAGACCGGACGCGATCTGCAGACATTGAGTCGCTAGATCGAGACTTTCGCGGTAGTCGGCACGATAGAGCGCGATCTCGTGTAAGCCCCACAGCACGGTGAACAGGTGGGGCGTCTGACTTACCAAATGGCATAGTTCTAGCGCGCGGGTATAAGCAGCCTCGACTTCTTCCCCTAGATGGCTTGTCACTGGATCCCACGCATTACATAGCGCCATCTGTACTTCCAATTCAAGATCGACTTGGGTCTGTCCAGTGGGCAGCGTTCGCAACAAGGAAAGGCCACGCTCCAACAGGGTAATCGCATCATGATTGGCGTAGAGTTCACGCGCACTCGCTGCCGCGCGCTGAAGATAGTGAACCGCTTGCTCGACCAATCCGCTCTGCTCGTAATGGTGCGCCAATTGGATAGAAAGCGCACCGCTGGCGTTGGGGGATCGTTGATGGAGGGCGGTCGCCACGCGCCGGTGCAACAAACGGCG